>JBFLYJ010000085.1:0-9720 GCA_040756635.1 Nitrospirota bacterium | reverse complement strand
CTATGCCGTAAGACCAATAGTTTTATACGACTGTGTCTATGAACTTGCCGATTGATGACTCTGTTTTGCCGTATACCGGGAATTCGTCATTTTGCGCTGTTTCATTGTCCTGAGCTTTTTTACCCGGCACTACCGCTGTCCCTGGCACATCGCCGTTTTTTTCAGCATTCTTGGCATCCGGTGAGAAATTAATATCATTTTTATCGTCGGTTACAGGCTGCACAGGTTGAAGCCTGGATATTTCTACCACATCCTTGGTGTCGAATTCGCTTGATGTATCTGCGTGCGTGACCCCAGTCATAAGATCTTTTTGACGATTATTCGGTTTATTTACCTGGCCTTGGTGATCGTTTATGTTCGAAATCTCATTAATCATAAAAACCTCCCAAACCTTAATATCGTAAATATGTTTTACAATTATGTAGTCGGCATTTACAAAATAAAACTTTAATTTATATGAATAATATTTTTCCACAAAAGACATAAAACTAAAGTATGCGTGTAATGTGCCGTAAAATAGAATAAAAAACTCAACCAAGGGACGAAATGAGCAAAGAAAATACTCTAAAAAAATGTACACACTGCGATAAAGATATTAACGCGGCATATGATACCTGCCCCTTTTGCGGCGGATATCAGATCGAAGAATATGAGTCCCTTCCCCCCGAATGCCCCAGGTGCAATGTTCCTCTGAAGCAGATTGTCAGCGACGGTGAAGAATATGACATATGTCCTCAATGCGGAGGGGTTTGGCTTGACAGGGATGAGTTTCACCGGGCTACGAGAGAAAGTTATGTTTATAAAAAAGTGGACTCAACTTGTGAATATCATAAAACACCTATAACCGAACACGTTGAATACATACCCTGTGTGCGATGCCATAAACTGATGAACAGGGGGAATTTCGGGAAAATATCAGGGGTGATATTTGACAGGTGCGACAAGCACGGGGTCTGGCTTGATGCAGGAGAGCTCGAAAAGATTCAGCATTTCATCGCGGACGGGGGGCTGGATAAATCACGTGACAGAGAGATAGCAAAAAACAGCTCCGCTATCAGGGACCTTGCGACTACTGTCGAGCAAATCGACTTTACGCAGAGGATACTGCACTTCTTTAATTTCAAGAGATGGCTATTCAGGGGCCTTTGACTCAGGATCTTCTTTTAGAGCAGGTTTGAGAGTTTTTTCATTGTTCCCGGTATGGGCGCATCCGGGTCTGCATTTTCTGCATTTGTCATCAGAACACCACTGGCAGAAAGTACAGTCAGGACAGGGATGCTTTTGCTTCTTTTTTTCCGGGGACATCGACACTTCAGTTGACCGCCTGCGTCATCACTCGCCGGGTCCTCTCCGCTTTATGATTTCTACCATCCTTTTGTGCAGTTCCGCGTTTGCTGACGCAAGAAGAGGGGTAGATCTGTTGACACCTACTTCAACTCCGCCGATTTCCCTGCCGGCAAGGTCTGTGACCAGGCCTCCTGCTTCTTTTATCAAAATATATCCTGAAGCGAAATCAAAACTCCTTGACGGGGATGGGACCACGAACACGCTGACAGCGCCCTGCGCGAGAAATGCCATATCAAGGGCAGTTGAACCAAAACACCTTACCCTATGAAATTCGGAAATCAGAGGGATGATGCGCGGGACATCGGTTTTCGGGGTCCGCGCCTCATAAACAATTACCCTGAAAACCGCGTCCTGCTGGGTCCTCACGGGTGACCCGTTAAAAAAACTGCCGCTGTCTTTAATCGCCCAGAACTCATCTCCGCTGACGAGATTTATCACATAACCTATGCCCGTCTGTCCGACGGTATCTCCATTAACAAGGGCGATTGATGTCGAAAACAGCGGGATACCGCTGACCGCATTTCTGCTGCCGTCAATCGGGTCTACCAGAAGACGCGGCCCGCCGCCCCTTATCTCCCTTGTCCCGCATTCTTCCGACACAAGGGTCACCGGCTCCCCGAGTCTTTCCAGTTCTTCGTAAACAATGTCCTCGGCCAGCTTGTCGACCGGATGTGTCATATCACCGCTCGCGCCCTTGCCGAGCGCTGAATGGTCATTCAGCACATCCATCCGGGATGAGATCTCTTTCTTGAGCCGAGCACCTATTTTTCTGATATTGTTAATGTCCATGTTCAATCATGTGTCAGTGTCAGTTGCTAGTGTCAGTCTTCTTCTTTATTTACACTGTCACTATTCACTGACACTTTACTCCTTTATGTACTCATTAACCTTCTCAATTTTAAATGATTCATCATCCAATACGCCATGTACAAAGTTAAATATCTTTCGCCTGTTCTCGATAGTCACCTCAGGGTAGAACACAGGGTTCGCGACCACCGCTCCCCTGAACGCATAAAACGGGGCCGCTACTTCAAACAGCTCCGTATCTCCCGTCTCATTAATATATAGCTCGAAAAACATATGGAAGGCTTCGAGATACGGGCCATGAAGTTTTCCAAAATGATTGATCGAGAAAAAGATATAGTTGATCGTTAACGCGGTGATATCATCCGCGGCATCACCCCACGGCCCGCGACTTCGGTCCAGGAGGACGAAATCGACACCCCCCCTTGTTCCCCCACTTACTAAGGGGGGGATTGGGGGGGTAAACCAGATATTCCCCGGATGAAAATCCCCGTGCACCTGACAGAGGCGTTTATATTTCGATTTCAGCCGTGCCCGCCAGTCAACGCATTTTTTTTCAATATCCGCCATCTCACTGCCGGATATTACACCGTCGGGATATGTGTCAAAGACCCCCATCAGGCATTCGCCATGACCGATCGTGTCCCGCACCTTCCTCCAGTACATCTGCCTTGAATCTTTTTTGACCGAATGGATCCCTGCCAGATATGATGTCATCGACTTGATCTTGTCAATGTCTAAAACGTCAAGTCTGTCTTTCCCGGCAAAGGCAGCAAGATCATTAAAGTAGTGTTTGCCCTCCGCCCGTTCCATCAACAAATAATATTCTTTGCCGCCGCCGATAGATTTAATCGATCCGTCCGGCATCTCGGACAGGACATCAACGGCCTTCACATGTTTGGGGAGATTTTGGAATTCGTCAAGGTCAAGAAGGAAAACGCCAGCCCTGTCAGCCGGGTAGTCATGCTCCAGGCCTTCCGGAAAGAGACCCTTAATGACATAATGTTTGTCTCCTTCCGGTGTTTTTATTTCAATGAGGAATCCGGCGCCCTGGACACCTTCGCCGAGTTTTTCTATCGTTACATCGAGGGCTTCCTTGCCAAAGAGGTTTTTGATGTACGCTTTTATGCTTTTTTCATTGATCATTAGTCTGTACCTTTGTGTTTCTGACCCTTGTCGGGTTCAAGCGCCTCCTTCACCAGCGCCGCCACCTTCTTATTCATCCCCTTTAATGACGCGATTTCATCGACCGGCGCCTTTCTGATTGCCTCAAGACTGCCGTAGTTTTTTAAAAGCAGAAGACGCCGGGTCTTTCCTATCCCTTTTACCTTTTCGAGCGGAGACTCCAGCGTCCTTTTTGCGCGGAGCTTCTTGTGATAACTTATCGCAAAGCGGTGGACCTCATCGCGTATTTTCTGAAGGAGGAGTGTTGAAGGCACAAGGGGCTCAAGGTAAACCGGTTCTCTCCTGCCCGGAAGGTAAATCCTCTCGAATTCACTCCGCACCGCGGACTTCCTGCGCGGGACCTCATCTCTGGCTTTTGCGATAGCCGCAAGTTCCACAGGCAGTGCAAACTGCTTCATTGCATTTAAAGCGGCCAGCAGCTGTCCTTTTCCCCCATCGATCA
The DNA here is from genome assembly GCA_040756635.1 of Nitrospirota bacterium. GTDB lineage: Bacteria > Nitrospirota > Thermodesulfovibrionia > UBA6902 > UBA6902 > UBA6902. The sequence continues at coordinate 5,942 of JBFLYJ010000085.1, read as the reverse complement.
GGATCGTGTCCGGAAGCCCGTCATCACTGTCCGCCATGTTCTTAAGATACCTGCCCACTACCTCTCCGATCATCGCAAAATCATCTATCCCCTCAACGGTCTTTATCTTAAAGAGCCTGTAGCCGTCCTTCATAAATTTGCCGTCCTCATACAGGATAAATGCGCCTACTGCCTCGGAACCGGAGATATTGGAAATATCGACCGCACCGATCCTGTGTGGGACCCTGCTCAGCCCAAGCAGGTTTTTTATCTTAAGGAGCGTTTCATCCGCCCTGGTTTCCCTGTGTTTGTTAAATGAGTAAAACGCGTTCTCTTCAGCCATCCTGAGCACCTTGCCTTCGAGCTCCCCTTTCCCGTGAACAAACCTGACCCTATCTCCCCTCCTCTGGCTCAGCCATTTCCCCTGTGTCGCGAGTTTTGCGTCCACCGGGATAATTATTTTCGGGGGCAACAGCATTTCCTTTGAGTAAAACTGCCCAATGAAACCGGCGGTCAATTCCGTGCTGTCCATGTCACCAAGGTTTTTCAGGAAGAAATCTTTCTGGCCGATAATCGTGCCATTTCTTATAAAGAGCATAAATACCGAAGCCTCTTTGTCTTCTCTATAAAGCCCGATGACATCCATATCTCCCAGTTCGGGAGTTATGGCACGCTGGGACTCCCACGCCTTTTCAAGGGCCCTCAATCTGTCCCTGATCACTGCTGCTTCCTCATACTGCTGATTGTCCGAGAGTCTCTGCATAAGGGATTGAAGACTGGAGAGCAGCTCCTTCCTTTCTCCAGATATAAAGGACTTCACCTGAGTAATTATGTCGAGGTATCTCTCCCTGTCCGAAGCGCTCCGCAGGTTTTCGGAACAGGGCGCCAGACACCTCCCCATCTGCTGCTGTACACAGGGCCTGAATGGTTTTTCAAGATTGTACCTGCACATGCGCATCGGAAAATTACGGCGGATGAATTTCAGCATTTCCCACATGGAGCCGGCGGGGACATAGGGGCCAAAGTAGAGTGCCCCGTCTTTCAATATCCGGCGCACTACTTCCAGCCTGGGCCATTCTTCATTGACGGTCAGTTTAAGATAAGGATAGTTTTTATCGTCCCTGAGAATAATGTTGTACTTCGGCTTTACCCTCTTGATGAAATTGGCCTCAAGGACCAGGGCTTCAAGCTCATTTTTTGCCACAACATACTCAAAGTCCCTGATCTCCTCGACCATCTTGGACTTGCGCTCCCCAAGCGAGGCCGATTTCTGAAAATATGACCGAAGTCTGTTTCTCAGGTTCCGCGCCTTCCCAACGTAGATGACCTTTTCCCTGCCCCCCTTCATTATATAAATACCGGGGGAAGCGGGGGCCTGCTGCAGTTTTGTATGCAAGTCCATAATGTGATTATACATTAATCCATGTCTGCCCAAGATAGCGTTTTTAAGAGGCTGAACACCTCATAATCACAATGAATCGACAGATTGATGAGAGGGCAATACCTCATATTGCATATTAAATTATTTTGGATCATATTGTTTAAAGGCTTTGATGCTTGCATTAATTTCTTTTTTATAAGGTGTCGGCATTGTGATTATTCGGCATTCAGCCTCTCCATTCCATAATATTTTGGACAGCAAAGATATTAATTTTGTTATTACAATGAGGCTGGCATAGCAGCGTCTCTGCAATATAATGCACACGGAAACAAAGCCATAAATGCACAAAGAGAAGCTTCCTGAGGTATTTCTATACGACACCTCTGAAAAAAGGCCGGTAGCCGGCAGTTAGTAGTCAGGAAAGATAAACTACTTGACTGCCCTGGAACAAAAATCAGATAGGCCTTTTGTCGATTATAGAAATACCTCAGGAAGCTTCTCTTTGCGTCTATACTGCAAAGTCGGTACTACTCGATTCCGGGACGCTTGCCGGATTTATGCAACATTAAGGTATAATTTCTATTCATGGACAGATCAGCAAAAGACCCGGTAAAAATCCAGACAATGTTTTCGACCATAGCACACCGCTATGACCTGCTCAACAGGCTGCTGAGTCTGGGGATTGATCGTTCATGGCGCACGTTTGCGGTCGGCCAGCTGCCCAGGTCCGAACATGCGCACTATCTTGACGTTGCAACGGGCACGTGCGACGTGGCATTGGAGATAATCCGTCAATGCCCTCCCGGCACAAAAGTCACCGGAGTGGACTTCAGCGAGGGTATGCTCAGGCTCGGTCAGGAAAAAGTCTCAGGCGCCGGTCTGCAGGACCGCATCGAATTACGTCCCGCGGACGTTACCTGCCTCCCTTTCGATGATAATGTTTTTGACGCATCCATTATCGCCTTCGGGATACGCAACGTCCAGGACACCATAAAAGGGATCAGCGAGATGGGCCGGGTCGTCAGGAGCGGCGGCAAGGTCGTTGTCCTGGAGTTCACAAGCTCCCAGAGCCGTTTTTTCCAGCCTTTTTTTCATTTCTATATAAGCAAGGTACTTCCCTTTATCGGCGAGATCATTTCGGGCAAAAAAGGGGCGTACAAGTACCTGCCGGACTCGATGCTCAACTTCCCCGCTCCAGACAGGTTCTCCCGCATGATGGAAGAGGCCGGTCTTAAGGATGTCAAATACCATAAACTGACGTTCGGCGCAGCCGTTGTATATGTCGGGACTGCGCAGTGAGCAGGTTCGTCGTGCAGGAACATCACGCGCGTCATCTGCACTGGGACTTCAGGCTTGAAAAGGACGGGGCCCTGAAAAGCTGGGCCGTGCCCAAAGGGGTGCCTGAAAAAAAGCTGGTCAAGAGACTTGCAATTCAGGTTGAAGACCACGAGCTGGACTATATAGACTTTGAGGGCGAGATCGCGGAGGGTGAATACGGCGCCGGGACAGTGAAGATCTGGGACCGTGGGACCTATGAGCTGGAGTCCGAATCCGCAAAGACAATAGTCTTCGAATTAACGGGCGATCGCTTGAGAGGCAAGTTCAGTCTGGTGCATTTAAAAGGCAAGCAGTGGCTGTTAATCAAGTTGTAATGCAGGTCAGGAAATAGTGTGAATACACCAGACACTGAATATCCGAAGGTACAACATTCGGCATCACTTTGAATTTTATAATGCATACCCCCGAACTTTTAAACAGAGGCTTAAAAGAGCTGGGCTTCGCCTGTACCGGAGAACAGATGACCTCCTTCATGACCTTTCTTTTTGAACTCAAGAAATGGAACAGGGCATATAACCTAACCGCTTTGAAGACAGATGAAGACATCATCATTAAGCACTTCCTTGATTCCCTGTTATATCTCAAGGCAATCCCTGAGGGTAAATTAAAACTGGCTGACGCGGGCACGGGCGCGGGATTCCCGGGGGTCCCCTTGAAAATTATGAGACCGGAAACAGAAATCGCCCTTATTGAGTCATCCGGCAAGAAGACAGCGTTTTTACGCCACATAACCAGACAGCTTGGGCTTACCGATACTGCTGTCATTGAGCGGAGACTGGAGAATCTGGGAAAAGAGTATCAGCATAGTTTTGACTTGATGGTAAGCAGGGCAGCATTCAGCGTCAGCGATTTTTTCAAAAAGGCCTGCTCTTATGTTAAGGACGGCGGCAGGCTCGTTTTAAATAAAGGGCCGCGATTTTCAGATGAATTAAAAGAGATGGAGCGGGCCTGTACCGGGAAGATCCCGCCGGTTGAGGTCATCAACGCGCACCTGCCCTTGGCTGACGCGCAAAGAAATTTGATCGTTCTTTCATGTAAAATTAAGCCATGAAATCCTTCATCGTTGCGATATCCGGCGCAAGCGGGGCAATCTACGGCATAAGGCTTGTGGAGGAGCTTCTCAAGTCAGCCGGTACCGTGCATCTGTGCGTCTCAGGTACGGCCTTTTCCATTATCAGGATGGAAACAGGTATTGACTTGCTCGGGAAATCCGAACTCGAAACAGAAAAAAAAATACGCAGGCATTACGCGTCGAAAAAAATAAGGTACTACAGTGAAACCAATCTGGCCGCCCCTATCGCGAGCGGCTCTTTTATTGCGGACGGGATGTTTATCGTTACCTGCTCGATGAAAACGCTTTCAGGTATCGCCTGCGGTTACGCTGACAATCTGATCGCGAGGGCGGCTGATGTGGCATTGAAAGAGGGACGGTGCCTGCTCATATCTCCTCGCGAGATGCCGTTCAATGCAATACATCTCGAGAATATGCTGAAACTCTCCCGTCTCGGCGTTAAGATAGCGCCTCCGGTCCCGGCGTTTTATCACAAGCCTAAAGACCTGGATGACATCGTTGATTTTGTTGTAGGGAAAATTCTCGATACCGCGGGGATTGAACATACCCTGTTTAAAAGATGGGGCTGAAGCAAAAACCGTCCCGCCGCTGCAGGTCTCTTTTCAGTCCTGATGCTGCCTGTATATTTCCCTGAAAGTGGGTGCCATTTTTATAAACGCCTTCAGCACCTGCGGATCAAAGTGGTCCGGGCTTGTCCGTCCGTCCCCTTCCGTAATTATCCTGAAAGCTTCATCGTGATCAAGGGCAGGTTTATAGGGCCTTTTGCTCATTAGCGCGTCATACTGATCGCATATAATGGTTATCCTGCCTTCAATCGGGATGTCTTTCCCCCGCAGCCCACGGGGATACCCTGTCCCGTCCCATCTCTCATGATGGTTCAAAGCGATTGATGATCCGAGTTGTATCATGGTATGAGAGGAGTCTGCGAGTATGTTCGCCCCTATTGTGGTATGGGCCTTCATAATCTCGAATTCTTCATCAGTAAACCGTCCCGGTTTTAAGAGTATGTTATCGGGTATACCGATCTTGCCGATGTCGTGAAGCGAGCTTGCATATGTTATCGCGTCGATAAAGTATAACGGCATATTCATCGATTCAGCTATCTTGTTCGCGTAGAGACCTATTCGTGAAATATGGGCGCCGGTTTCCGCGTCCCTGAACTCGGCGACGGATGTTAAACGCCTTATTACCTCTCTGCTCAAATTGAATATTTCCTGTGTCTGCCGCCTCACCGTCTCTTCGAGTCTGAGTTTATAGTCCTCTTCCACCTGCATGAGTTCGACGTGTCTGGCAGCCTTTACAATAGTATGTAAAAGATAATCAGGATTATACGGTTTAATTATAAAATCAAATGCACCCCTTTTGATTGCGTCTATCGCTATTTCCAGCTCCGCATAACCCGTCATCAGAATCACGGGCATCTTGGGATATATCGAGTGTATTTTATCGAGAAGTTCGATGCCCGAGATACCCGGCATTTTGATGTCCGTCAATATCAGGTCAACATTGTTTCTGAGTGACTGGATGACGGCCTCTTCCCCGTTTTTGCAGGAAATTGTATGATGACCGGATTCGGTCAGCAGCTTGGATATGGATTCAAGCACATAAGGATCATCGTCAACGATTATTATAGATCTGTTTTTCTCCATAACTATTTTCCGGTCATGACCTCCCTTATTTTAATTAACAGGTCCTGGGGCAAAACAGGTTTCAACAGAAAATTCAATCCTTTTTCATGCAGGCCTTTTGCGGAAATTATGTCGCCTGTATAACCGCTTAAAAATATAATCTTCAGTTCCGGATGCGTCTTCCTTATTTCATCGTATGCTTCCCGCCCGTTCTTTTTCGGCATCACCACGTCAAATACGAGAAGCTGGATCTTGCCCTGATACCTGTTAAACTTGTCCAGGGCATCCGCGCCGTTGACCGCCTCTATGACTGTGTAGCCGAATTCCTCAAGATTTTTCCTGATCGAGATCCTCACCTCTTCTTCGTCTTCTGCTAAAAGTATCGTCTCCGATCCTTTGACCGGGGCCGCCGCGTCTTCAGGCCTCCTTTCCTCTACGGTTTCCCTGATGAGCGGCAGGTAAATCTTGAATATCGTACCGCGGCCCGGTTCGCTGTAGGCATTGATATACCCGTTATGCTGCTTTACTATACCATACGTCATCG
>JBFLYJ010000084.1:0-9753 GCA_040756635.1 Nitrospirota bacterium | reverse complement strand
AAACAAATTTATGAAAGAGGCTGAACGCCTCACAAACACTGTAACTTAAGAATGAAAAATAAAAAATGAAAAATATGGAAGAGAATCTTTAGTGATCTTGTTCCTTATCTTTGATTTTTGTTATTTAATTTTTTATCTGTTTACGGTGTCGGCATCAAGTTTCTTTCTTTTTCAGCCATTCTGAACAACATAGTACCTTTTTTACGAGATTATTTCAGACGGCGGGTTTCTCCGGCCATTCACATTCCCGGTAAAGAACGCATACCATGCATTTCGGCTTGCGGGCCGCGCAGGTTTCCCGACCGTGAAGGATAAGGGCGAGGTTGATCTTTGTCAGTTTGTCCCCGGGCAGCTGCCGGACAAGCTCATCTTCAACCCTGTCGGGATTGTCCGAGTGCGCTATGCCAAGTCTGTTCGAGACCCTCAGGACATGTGTGTCTACCGCTATCGCCTGTTTATTGAACGCGCTTCCGAGTATCGCGTTTGCCGTTTTCCTTCCGATCCCCGGCAGGGTGATAAGTGCCTCAAGCGTGTCAGGTACTCTGCCCTTAAAATCCTTCACAAGCTTTTGGCAGCAGCCGATAACAGACCGTGCCTTGTTCCTGAAAAAGCCGGTCGGCCGTATTTCTTCTTCAAACACGGTCAGATCAGCAGAGGCATAATCCCGGGCGGTTTTATATTTCCTGAAAAGGGACTTTGTGACCTCATTTACCCTTATATCGGTGCATTGAGCGGAAAGGATGGTCGCGACAAGAAGCTCCAGGGGGCTTGTAAAATTTAGCGCGATCCTGGGGTCAGGGTACTTTTTTAATAGCAGTTTTGTGATTTTCTTAGCGTCAGCCATTTAGTGCCAGTGATTAGTGTCAGGGTTAGCCTTATTGGTGTAAGTGATTAGCGCGATTAAAAGTTCTGCTGTCACTATTCACTGACACTGACACTTCTACTCCTCCTTAAGTATCCTGACCTCGATCTTCCCCTTTAACCCCTCCGCGAATTTCTTCGCGTCTTTCCGGGTGCCGACGACCGAATCGTAATGCATGGGGACCGCGATCTTTGGTTTTATCGTAAGGGCCGCCTCCACCGCTTCGTCGGCTGTCATGACATATGTACCTGAAACAGGAAGAAGCGCGATGTCTGCCTTGAAGGTCTTCATCTCAGGGATGAAATCAGTGTCCCCCGCGAGGTAAATGCGCTGCCCGTTTATCGTAAATATATACCCGACCCAGTTCCTGTTCTTTGTATGAAACTGCTTGTTGGTGTTATAGGATGGTACGGCCTCTATTTCTATGCCCCCCTCGGTAATCCTGTCTCCCGGCGCCATGGTCTTGATGTTCCCCGACAGTTTGCCGGCGCAGTCAGGGGGGGCAATGATTACCGTATCTTTTTTCTGGAGCTTCTTAACGTCATCAGGGGAGCAGTGGTCATAGTGTTCGTGCGTGATCAGAATAATATCCGCGGCATCTTCCTTCCTGATATGGAAGGGATCGGTATAGATGACTTTCTCCCCTGATATTTTAAAGGTATCGTGACCCAGCCAATGAATATTGTCTATCATATGTATTGCCTCCTTTTCTGCTGCGTGGGCGGAACAGGCAGCTGATAGTATAAACAAAATGATAAGTGTCTGGTAAATAATTGAAGTGGACATGCGTGCTAAAAAATAGTTATGGCAATACCATAGTAGATGCATAATTATCCAATGCAGGTATGATACAGTATTTTCGGCTCATTCTCGTCCCGCATCCTGCGGTACTCCGAGGCTTTTGCCTGTTCAGACCTCCTGTCTTCACTACCGGCAAAAAAATCCGCTCAAATACTGTATCATGCCTGCTGTCTCTTGTTTAATAAAGGTAATAAGCCATCAAGTCAAATCCTGAAATCATATTGCGTCATAAATATTTTTAAGCATGTATGTCCGGACTTACTCTAATTAAATTTGACCGGACCCTTATGAAACAAAATATAAATTGTGCCCACGATTCTGGAAATCACTCTGTTCTCCTGTGATGAATGTGAATAAATTATATCACAGTTACGATTGCGGTTAAAAAAGAAGGATTTATATCGTTGATCCCCGACTTACACTTGCAGGGGGGGGACCAGATAACTACCAGTCACTGTATTTTTATAGATCGATAACTTAGTTCCCGGAATATACCTGCCTTTATTCGTGAATAGTCGGTCTAGACTATCTTCCCCCTCCTGCTGAAAAACTCGCTCAATGCCAGTCTTATGACGGCCCCTTTCGACCACTTCTGTCCCATTTCTTTTGAATATGCACCCGCGAGTTCCTCAAGGGCCTCGATGACCTCCTCTTCGAGATACACCGTTGTTTTTTTCAGTTTTTCCTGGTCTTCAGACATAGTGAGTTAACCTCCTGAAATTGTGTATGTATTATAATCGTATATTGCAGTATTACAATTTTTTCAGAGAAAAACCGGGATTTAAATACTATAATTACAAATGGGTACTCGTTTGATTGCAATTATATCATCAATGGCGTTTGAATCCGTGCTTGTTTTGTCTTCCATGAAGGGGGTGCGCAGTCATACAGCCGCGGGGAAGAGCGTCCATAAAGGACGGTTATTCGGTCTCGACACGGTCCTCATGATTTCAGGCATGGGAAAAGTAAACGCGGCACACTCCGCGGCATATCTTATCGAGAAATATCCTGTCGGCTCGATTATTAATATCGGGGTGGGCGGCGCTTATTCCGGCTCCGGTCTCCGATCCGGCGACCTCGCAATCGCGTCGAAAGAAATCTTCGGGGATGAGGGGGTAATTGACTCACGGGGCTGGGGCGGCCTCGAAAAGATCGGGATCCCTCTTGTACAGAAGGGCAAGAAACGATATTTTAATGAATATCCCGCCGCGCGTCTCTCCGGGATCATATCAGCAGGGTCTGTTCGGAGGTCTTCACGGGATTTTCTTGTCAGGGAAGGAAGTTTCGTAACGGTATCGGCAGCCTCCGGAGCAAAGAAAAGGGCAAAGGAGCTTGAGGTGCGCTTTAACGCAATATGTGAAAATATGGAAGGGGCAGCCATTGCGCAAGTCTGCGCGCTTTATGAAATCCCGATGGTTGAGATAAGAGGGATAAGCAACATCGCGGGGATAAGGGACAAGAGGACGTGGGACCTCGGTCGCGCTTCGGAAAACTGCCAGAAATATATTTTAGATATATTCAGCGCGGCATCCTGCTGCAGCAAACAGTAATAAGGGTTATACGGTGCTCTCGTGGGAAGGGGTGAAGAATTAACTTTAGAATCTTTATAATCTGCCGATATTAATATCAGTGGGTGAAATATCACGAGGCGTAATGATAAAGGGAAACAAAACGGATAACTATACTCTCAGGGTTTCCAGTGAAATCAGGAAACTGCTTCTGACCGCCATAAAGCAGAAGGGCTGGTTTTTCTTCAAGAACCCTAACTTATGCAAATGCTGGGAAGAGATGAACTGCACAAACACCGAATGCCCTTCTTATAAATCAAAATCTCTTAGGTGCTGGCAGATATCCGGGACTTACTGTCTGGACAAACCAAACGGTGACTTCGCGAAAAAATACGGCAATTGTCAAAAATGCAAGGTCTATAAAAAAGCCACTGAAGGAAATGTTCTGCTTAAGATCGGGGAGGACTTCAATAACCTGATGTTCCAGTTAAAGAGCAAGGAACGTGAGCTCAAACTGAATATCAGGAGCACCGAGGAGAAGAACAGGGAGCTTAAGGCTTTAAACGAAAAGATCAACAAACTGCTTGAGACGCTGGATAAAAAAAATGTCCTCCTCAGGGAGCTGTCCATAAAAGACGGATTGACGGGGCTCTATAATTACCGCTTCTTCAGGGAGATTCTGAATGAACAGTATAACCTGGCTAAAAGGTTCAGGTTCCCGCTGTCCTGTATCATGATCGATATAGATTTTTTTAAGGCAGTCAATGATACGTACGGCCACCAGGCAGGAGACTCGATATTATCTCAGCTTGCCGAGATCCTGAGACTGAACGTGCGTGACGCCGACAAGGCTGTCAGGTACGGGGGGGAGGAATTTGTCGTCATGCTGCCCTATACGGACAGCGGAGACGCCCTTATAAAAGCGGAGAGGTTACGGAAGATGGTCAGCAACTACCCGTTTGCCGTTGGGAATAAAAGGGTGAACATGACAGTAAGTCTCGGCATTGCAACGTATGCGGACAATAAAAATATCAGGCGCGCGGAGCAGCTTATGGCCTATGCAGACAAGGCGCTGTATCTGGCTAAGCAGCGCGGCAGGAACCAGTCCGTAGTGCATAATTTCGGTCCAGATGAAAAGGGGTCGGAGAAAAAGACCGAGGTCCTCAGCGCATTAATTGAGAAGAGAAGTTACCCGAGGATCCAGACTTTAATCAAAATAAGCGGCACAGTGATAAGCAGCAAGGAGAAGTTTACGGGGAGCACATTCGACCTCAGCTATTCAGGCCTGAGTTTTCTCAGCAAAAAACAGCTTGAGGTAAACAGGCGGGTACGGGTCAGCCTTTATCTGCCTGCAATTGACAGTAAAGTGAAAAAACGTCACGTGATCAAGGCAGAAGGTATACTGGTATGGAGCAAACGCATCAGCGAATATTACGGCAAGTATCGCGGGAACAGGTGCAGATCAGGTCCTGATTGTATAATCGGTATCCAGCTTGTCAGCATGACAAAGAGAAACAGCGCGTACCTCCAGAAATATTTTGTCACTATGTTTCAACATTAGAGTCAGTCCCGACCGATAAACAGGTCAAGACTGCGGCCGGCATCATAACGGATGACCTTCTCAAACTAAAAATCAAAAGGAGATCATAATGCTTCCGGATATCACCAGCGGCAACGCAAAGAGAGACGGGAAGGAATTCAGGTTCTGGTTCGTGGGACGGATACAGGAGTGGTGCAGGGCGAACAGCACACCTTTTGTTCCTGAGCGTTTCGGCCTCCGTGACAGCAGTAATATAGAAATCAAATGGGGAATTTACAGGAAGGAAGAAGTAAGAAATGTGTGGGCGCCGTGCTCTGACAAGACCGCCATTAGCATTCTTGTCAGAGGTGATTTCACGTTTGAGTTCCGTGAAGCTGATGATCACACCAAATCCAGGGAAGTAAGGCTCACGTCGGAAGGCGACTATGTAATCTGGCGTGAAGACGTGGAGCATACATGGAGAATGGACGAGGATTCAGAGATTCTGACGATCAGGTGGACAACGAAATAAACGGATGCCTTAAGCGTAAATTTATTTTCTGAAAAACACTGTCTGGTCAGGGCCTTTTCTGGTGACTTTACCGCCTTTGTCAGCCGGATGGCCGAGCGCGATCACTGCCATAAGCTCGATGTCCGCCGGGCCTCCGACAAGTTTCAGCACCCTGTCTTTATTTTTCAGTATCTCACCCAGCCATACTGCACCAAGCCCGATAGAGTGAATATACAAGAGCATGTTCTGGAGGCAGGCGCCTATAGCCTGGCAGTCCTTTGTCCTGTCATAGCTGAGTGAGTTGTCAAGGAATACGGCGATCAGGACGTCCGCGCCTGACACGATTTTTGAATAATGAGTGAAAGCGGACATCTCTTTTTTCAGGTCACCGTCTTTTATGACCGCGAATTTCCACGGCTGGTTGTTCAGTCCCGACGGCGCCCACGTCCCTGCCTCTATAATCCTGTCGATGACTTCGTCAGGGACCGGTTCCCCGGTAAACTTTCTTATGCTGCGGCGGGTCTTTATGAGTTCGAAGGGGTCCATATCAAATTCGTGATCCGTAACGAGTAATAAAAACCTTTACTCGTCACGCCTCACTGATTACGCATTACTGTTTCTTTTTCTCTTTTCTGAACAACAAATACTCTTTGATAAACTCATCTATATCTCCGTCCAGTACGGCATTCACATTGCCGGTTTCATATCCCGTGCGGTGGTCTTTAATAAGCTGGTACGGCTGGAGAGTATACGAGCGTATCTGGCTGCCCCACGCGATGTCTTTTTTCTCCCCGATAATGCTGTCGAGTTTGTCTTCCTGCTCTTTCTTTTTCAAGGTATACAGGCGGGCCTTCAGTATCTTCATGGCCATCGACCTGTTCTTGATCTGGGAGCGTTCGTTCTGACAGCTGACTACTATGCCGGTAGGTATATGAGTGAGCCTCACAGCCGATGAGGTCTTGTTGACGTGCTGACCTCCGGCGCCTGACGCCCTGAACGTGTCTATTCTCAGGTCGTCTTCGTTGATTTCGACTTCTATGTCTTCACTGATTTCCGGATATACAAGGACAGCGGCAAATGAGGTATGTCGACGCTTGTTCGCGTCAAACGGCGAGATCCTGACCAGCCTGTGCACGCCCGCCTCTCCCTTAAGATAACCGTAGGCATACTGACCGCTTACGGTCAGGGTGACGCTCTTGATCCCGGCCTCTTCACCCTGCTGCAGATCGACGAGCTCCACCTTGAACCCGTCTCTTTCAGCCCATCTGATATACATCCTCATAAGTATCTGCGCCCAGTCCTGGCTCTCTACACCTCCGGCCCCGGGGTTGATGGTCATGATGGCGTTGTTTTTGTCTTCAGCGCCGGAGAGGGTTGTCCTTAGTTCTATCTCATCCAGCTCGGACAACAGGCTCCGGACCCCCTTATCCGCGTCTTCCATGAGCAGTTCGCCGTCTTCCTCTTCCGATAATTCAAGAAGCACCTGCAGGTCCTCATACTTCTTTTCGATCAGGTGTACAGGCTGGATGATATTGTCGATGTTTGATTTTTCTTTCAGGAGTTCCTGTGCGCTGGAAGGGTCGTTCCACAGGTCCTGGGCAGAGAGCTTTTTTTCGAGGGTTGTAAGATGTTCCAGCTGTGCAGGGACATCAAAGATACCTCCTCAGGGCGTCTATCCTTGTACGTATCTCCTCTAATTTATCTTTTAATTCATCATATGCGATCATGTACTGCTACCTCCGGGATACTATATTAGTTTATTGATAACCCAATGTGATAATCACGATTATTATACATGAAAAACCGGGGCCGTAGCTACGCTGCCCAGCTGACCGTAATAAATTCACAATCGAATTAATAAAGTTTTCGGAATATGCCTGCCTGTGGGATAAGTTTCGTGCATGAATAAAGTTCCTTATTTCACAGGACCGGGCCCGTGTTTCATCTGATATAATTGGATTGAAACGCGTCGCGGAAATGAGGATAAAATGTCTTTGAAAATTGCCGTCGCCTCTGATCACGCCGGATACCTGTACAAGGAAAAGATAAAACAGCATCTGGCGTCAAAAGGACATCAGGTCGAAGATTTCGGTACAGGTTCCGAGGAACCTGTTGACTACCCGCTTTTTATCAAACCTGCTGCCGAGGCTGTTGCGGAAGGACGCTGCGACCTGGGAATCGTCCTCGGGGGCTCCGGAAACGGAGAAGCGATTGCAGCCAACAAGGTAAGGGGAATAAGGTGTGCCGTGTGCTGGAATACTGAATCAGCGCGTCTCGCCAGGGAACATAATGACGCCAATGTGATATCCCTGGGGCAGAGGATGATGACGCCTGAGGCCGCTGTTCAGATCGTTGATACATGGCTGTCTGCTGAATTCAAAGGCGGGCGTCATAAAAGAAGGATAGGGCAGATTGAGGGATAAATGAAAAGGGCATGGCCTAACCATGCCCTTTAGATAAATTTCAAAATGTAGTCTTTTTCTAAAACCTGGTCCTCAACAGTGAAGCCGAGTACTGCACGCCGTCTTTTTTCTTCTCTATTACAGGAGTAGGGACCGCGAATCTGATCTTGTCTTTTTCTATTTCGACAAAGGTCTTTGTTTCCATAACACCGAATGCCAGTCCTCCCAGTGTACCCAGGGCGACCCCGATGCCGAGTTTCTGTCCGAATTGGTCCTGGTCCGCAAGATAGATTGCGGTGCCCAACAGTGCCCCGATGGCGGCCCCGTACATTGCGTCTCTGAAGATTAATTCCCCTTCAGACTCAATAGCAAAAGCGGCACTCTGAAAAATAAATAAAGATAAGATCGCAATTATTAATACTTTCTTCATAAACATCCTCCTCCGGTTGATTATTTATCGACGGCATTACTATTTCTTTATTGGCGGCGCGGTCTTGCCCATCTTCTTAAGGGCCACCTTTGCCTGTTCCGAATCAGGAAATTTTTCCACGAGTTTTTCAAGGACTATATTGCCGGTCTTCTGGTCGCTCAACTCATAAAAGGCCAGGCCCTGTTTTAGCATCGCGCCCGGAATCTTATCGCTCTGCGGGTTTTTCTTGAAAAGCTCTTCGTAAGCCAGGATGGCGTCTTCATAGCTTTTCTCTTCATAATAACTCTCGGCAATCCAGAAACGGGCGTTGTCGGAGTACTCATTCTCCGGATAACTTTTAAGCAGTGCTGAAAACTGATCTCTCGCCTCTGCCGCCCGGCCTTCTTTATAGGATGTGTAAGCAGACATGTAAGCGTCCTTGACCTCTATTTTTTTGGCTTCCGCCGATTCGGCCTCTTCTTTTGCCTTCTCTGCTTTCTTTGCTTCTTCAGCGTTCTTTTCAGCCTCCTGCCGGGCTGCCTGCTGAGCCGCCGACTCGGCAAGTTTTTTCTCGAGTCCGGCTATCGCGAGCTCCAGCTCTTTTACCTTTGCGGCAAGCTGTTCACCGCCCTGGGCCAATTCACCGGAACTTTTCTCGGAAACATAGCGCGCCTCTTCAAAACGTCCGGTAAGGGCCTGGAACTCGGAAGTCAGTTTCTGCATCTCAATAAGCAGGTCTGCAACGGTCTTGGCCGTGGACTTCTGCTTTTCGTCAAGTTCACTTATCTTGCTGTCGAACTGTTTCTGCTGCCCCGGAAGCTCGCTCTCCATGCTCTGCGAAGTCTTCTTGATCCTGTTGACGTCGCTTTTTAACGCGTTAAGTTCCCACCTCATTTTGCCGACCTCATCGGTCGAAGCAAAACATGAGATGAAAAGCATTAAAAACAGAACGCAGAATGCGTAACGAATACCGGAAAGGATGTTTTTATGAATTTTATCTAACATATGACTCTATTTCTGGTACGGCCCTGCTTACTTCTCGAACCTTGATTTAACGATTACAAAATGCGCCCTGCGGTTCATCTGCCAGCATGATTCATTCTGGTCGGTACAGACCGGTTTTTCCTCCCCGAAGGTGATAACGATCATCCTGTCGGGAGATACGCCGAGAGACGTAAGATAATTTTTCGCGGACTTGGCCCTCTTCTCGCCCAGGGCGAGGTTGTATTCATTCGTGCCGCGCTCATCGCAGTGACCTTCCACAACAATATTAATTCCCTTGTTAGCGGAAAGATATGCCGCAACGGCATCCATGACAGGTCTTGCATCAGGTCTTATATCGTACTTGTCATAATCAAAGAGGACGTCCTTGAAAACAGACTTTGCCTGGTCATCCGAAGACATTGTACTTTCAGCCACCTGGCCCTGCCCGGAGGTCTCCATCTGCCCGGAAACGCCTTCATCGATCCTCATGGTTTCTACCTGTTCAGGTTTAATGTCCTCTTTTACGACTTCTTCTCTTACCGGGCTTTCCGGCGCCGTGGTTGTTTCAGCCGGCTTGGTGTATTTTTTTGCGCATCCGACTGTGGTGATCAGCAGTAAGACAATAATTAATTTTTTCATGCTTCTCCTCCTGTATTAATATATTTATTTTATTTG
This sequence comes from Nitrospirota bacterium, assembly GCA_040756635.1. Lineage (GTDB taxonomy): Bacteria > Nitrospirota > Thermodesulfovibrionia > UBA6902 > UBA6902 > UBA6902. The sequence continues at coordinate 82 of JBFLYJ010000084.1, read as the reverse complement.
CGGGGACCATTTTGGTGATGATGCATTAATATCTCTCGGGGTAATTCTTTTATCCCCCTCGATATGCAGCCGCCTTATATAA
>JBFLYJ010000083.1:0-9753 GCA_040756635.1 Nitrospirota bacterium | reverse complement strand
ACCGAACGACATCACAAAAGAAACGCCCGCTTCATTTGAGCCTACAATAGACTATGTCGTAGTAAAATACCCGCGTTTCGCTTTTGAAAAATTTCCGGAGGCGGACCCCACCCTGACTACACAGATGAAATCAGTCGGAGAGGCCATGTCGATAGCCAGGACATTCAAGGAATCCATGCAGAAAGTTATTCGCAGCCTCGAGATAGACAGCGCCGGTTTCGAGCCGGTCCGTGCCGACATAAACGAGATCAGGGACAAGATAAAGGTCCCCTCATGGGACCGCATCTGGTATATTGCCCATGCCTTTAGGCTTGGAGAAAGTATTGAAGAGCTTCATGCCCTTACAAAGATCGACCCATGGTTCCTGTATAACATCAAACAGATAATAGATTTTGAAGAAGTAATCAAAAAGTCGAAGAGCATGGGGGCAAGTCAGGCAACATCTTCACTGTCAAATACTCGGACCATTGGACCATTGGACTCTGATGTATTACGTCTGGCAAAAGAGTACGGCTTCTCGGACAAGAGACTCGCACAGCTGACGGATTCAGATGAGAAGACAATCAGGGAGATGAGAAAAAGCATCGGACTCCGGGCGGTATATAAAATGGTCGACACCTGCGCCGCTGAATTCAAGGCATATACACCTTATTTATATTCAACATATGAAATACCTTTTTATAGCATCGAAGCACAGAAGAGCGGAAGTGCAGAAAAAACTAGTAACTTTAGCGCATCCGTCGAATGCGAATCTAACCCGACTGCAAAACAGAAAGTCGTAATCCTCGGCAGCGGACCCAACAGGATCGGACAGGGTATCGAGTTCGACTACTGCTGCGTGCATGCGGTCTTTGCACTGAGGGAACTCGGATTCGAAACTATCATGGTGAACTGTAATCCTGAGACTGTCAGTACAGATTACGACACGGCTGACAGGTTATATTTTGAACCTCTTACTCTTGAAGACACACTTAATATCATAAACACTGAAAAACCTATAGGTGTAATTGTCCAGTTCGGAGGACAGACCCCGCTGAAGCTCGCCGTGCCTCTCGAAAGAGAAGGGGTCAGGATACTCGGCACCTCTCCCGATTCTATAGACAGGGCTGAAGACAGAAAGAGATTCAAGGAAATCCTGCACAAACTGGACCTTCGGCAGCCGGAAAGCGATACTGCCATGTCCGTTGACGAGGCGGTGGAAATTGCCAAAAAAATCGGCTATCCCGTCATGGTCAGGCCTTCATATGTCCTTGGCGGAAGGGCCATGGAGATAGTCTATGATGAAAAAAGTCTCATCGACTATATGAAAAGGGCCGTCATCGCTTCACCTGAACATCCTATTCTTATCGACGATTATCTTGAGGACGCGATCGAAGTGGATGTGGACGCGATCTCCGACGGCAGGACCGTGATAGTAGGCGGTATAATGGAGCACATCGAAGAGGCGGGCATCCACTCCGGAGATTCCGCGTGTTCGCTGCCCCCCTACTCCCTGTCGCCCGAGATAGTAGAGGAGATAAAAGTGCAGACAAAGGCGCTTGCAAAAGAGCTGAACGTCATCGGGCTGATGAACATCCAGTACGCAGTCAAGGACAATCTGGTGTATATACTGGAAGTAAACCCCCGCGCCTCGCGCACCATCCCATACGTCAGCAAGTCCATCGGTGTCCCCCTGGCAAAGATGGCCGCCAAGATAATGGTCGGCAAGACGCTGGCTGAACTCGGGCTTACATCAGAAAAGGAAATAACCCATTTCACGGTAAAGGAAGCCGTATTCCCCTTTGACCGTTTTGCCGGAGTTGATACCCTTCTCGGACCTGAAATGAAGTCAACCGGAGAGGTAATGGGGATTGATGAAGATTTCGGCAGGGCATATGCGAAGTCGCAGGCTGCGGCAAAAAATACCATGCCGCGCAGGGGCACCGTCTTCATCAGCGTCAAAGACTGGGACAAACCCGCGATTACGCCTCTCGCCGCAAAACTCATATCGCTCGGGTTTAAAATCATCGCCACCCGGGGGACTGCGTTTTATCTTAACCAGCTCGGCATAAAGGCCGAAACCGTAAACAAGGTCACGGAAGGCAGGCCGCACTGCGTTGATCTTGTCAAAAACAAGGAGATTGACTTCATCATAAATACAGTAACCGGCGCAAAGGCGAAAAAAGACTCCTTTTCGATAAGGGAAAGCGCCCTGCAGTACAACGTTACTTACACAACTACGATATCCGGCGCGCGGGCAGCTATCAAGGCGATAGAGGTCATGCTCAAGAAGCAGTTAAACATAAAGTCGCTGCAGGAGTATCACAACCTAAAGAGCTGAAGGTCATGCCTGCCAAAGCGGAGAGCTTTATACCTGTTATCTATATTTATCGCTCTCCACGGTATCGGCTTCTCAATGATTTCATTGGTTGATTTGTCGTAATAATGGTTTAAACAAGGGTTTACTTTAACAAACACCGCCTGTTAAAATTCCTCTGGAGGAAATTCATGCAGAAAGAACCCATGACCCCGAAGGGGTACCAGCAACTCAAGGACGAACTCGAGAGGTTCATGAAGGTCGAACGTCCCCAGAATGTCAAGGCCATAGCGGAGGCGCGCGCCCACGGCGACCTGTCTGAGAACGCAGAATACCACGCGGCAAAAGAGAGGCAGTCGTTTATCGAGGGAAAGATCATCGAACTGCAGAGCAAGATCGCCCGTGCACAAGTGATCGACCCATCTTCAATAAACCATGATAAAGTGGCTTTCGGTGCGACAGTAAAAGTCATGGATATCGATACGGAAGAAGAAAAAACTTACCAGCTGGTCGGCCCTGACGAGGCTGATATCAAGGCCGGCAAGCTGTCGATACATTCTCCGATGGCGAGATCTCTCATAGGCAAGGAGGTGGGAGAGACTTTATCGGTCAAGGCACCATCAAGAACTATTGAATACGAAGTATTAGAGATAAGCTTTGAATAGATTATTTAAGGCGTCTGTCATAGAGAACAGACTGTTAGTCAAGAACCACCACCTCCTGACACTCCACCCTCTTGAAAAAATAAAAAAAACTAAGCCCGGCAACTTCTTCATGGTCTCTGTTGATAACGGCCTGGAACCGCTTCTGAAACGTCCTTTAAGCGTTCACCGCATCCTCGGCCAGGACTTCCAGCTGCTGTACAGGGTCATGGGTAAAGGCACCTCCATTCTCAGCAGAAAAAAGCCTGATGATATACTCGAAATTCTTGGCCCTCTCGGCAACGGTTTTCCTTTGAACATAAGATCCGATAATATCACTCTTGTCGCGGGAGGGATAGGTATCGCCCCGATCTTTGCGCTTGCCGAATCGCTTAATGCGAAAAGACCCGTTCTCTTTTACGGGGCCAGGTTAAAAAAAGAGATACTCTGTTTATCGGAAATGGACTCCATCGGGATCAAGCCCGTTATCGCTACCGACGACGGTTCCGCCGGAAAAAAGGACAACATCGTCAACCTGCTTAAACAGCACATCTCGCGAAGCAGATCACGCTTTTCTGGTACCATATTATACGCGTGCGGTCCGACACCTATGTTAAAGGCCCTGTCGGTTTTTGCGCAAAAGAATGGACTTGGAGGATACTTCGCCATGGAACAGCACATGGCCTGCGGAATCGGCACGTGCCTTGGATGTGTTATAAAGACGACCAAGGGTTACAAGAGGGTATGCAAAGAAGGCCCTGTATTTCCGATCGAGGAAATTGTATGGGAATAAGAAGCGACCAGCTGTAAGCATTCGGCTTTCAGCTATTGTCAGAAAGGCTGATGGCTGACAGCTTTATAAACTATAGAAAGTCGCATAATAAATGTCCCAAGCGGCGGATCGGACATTATATGTGCGATAATCAATAATGATATGACCCCAAAAAAAGACACTAACCTTGAAGTAACTATCGGCAAACTAAAGCTCAAAAACCCGGTCATGACCGCTTCAGGTACATTCGGATACGGAGACGAGTATGCGGAATTCATCGACCTGAACAAACTGGGGGCGATAGTTGTAAAAGGCCTGTCGCCAAAACCCCGGAAAGGCAATCCTCCTCCGCGCATTGTCGAGACCCCTTCGGGCATGCTCAACTCCATCGGGCTTCAGAACATAGGCATCGACAATTTCATCAGAAAGAAACTCCCTTTTCTTCGTAAAGTGAAAACCCCAGTCATCGTCAATTTCTTCGGCGACTCAATTGAAGAGTACGTTCGTGCGGCAGAAAAACTTAGTCATGCCGACGGGGTAGATGCCCTGGAAATGAACATATCCTGCCCGAACAAACAGGCGGGCTGGAGCATCTTCGGTACAGATCCAAAGGTCACCTCAAATGTCGTCAGTGAGGTCCGCCGGGCAACGGATAAAACGCTTATCGTTAAACTTTCACCTAATGTAACCGATATAGGTCTTATGGCGAGAGTTGCTGAAGATGCGGGGGCTGACGCCGTATCTCTTATTAATACCCTTACAGGAATGGCCATCGATATCAGGACCAGAAAACCCCGGCTCGCCAATATAGTGGGAGGTCTGTCGGGACCTGCTGTAAGGCCTGTTGCCGTGAGAATGGTGTGGCAGTGTTACAAAGCAGTGAAAATACCTATTATAGGTATGGGAGGCATAGTTTCTCCTGAAGACGCAATTGAATTCATTCTTGCGGGCGCAAGTGCTGTTGCCGTGGGAACAGGCAACTTCGTTAATCCGAAAATAACGATAGATGTTATAAACGGGATCAGGACGTTTATGAAGACTGAAGGCATCAAATCAATTAACGATATAAAAGGAGCGGTCCAATGTTAGAATCACCCATCATAACATTAACAACGGATTTCGGCCTTAAGGACCCTTTTGCCGGGTTGATGAAAGGCGTCATGCTCAGCATAAATCCTCATGCAAAAATAGTCGATATTACCCACAACATACAGCGTCATAATGTTTTCGAGGCCTCTCAGGTGATAGCCATGAGTTATAAATATTTTCCCACCACAACAATCCATATAGCGGTTGTGGACCCCGGCGTCGGCAGCATGAGAAGACCTATTCTCGTCGTTACGGAAGACCATTACTTCATCGGGCCTGACAACGGCGTGTTCTCACCAATTTTTGAAATGTTGAAGTCCACTTTTTTCAAGGTCTATCATGTGACTGCCTCTCACTATTATCTTCCGATAGAAGGCTCGACTTTCCACGGCAGGGACATATTTGCTCCCGTAGCCGCCTGGCTCTCAAAAGGTGTGGACTCCAACAAGATGGGGGAACAGATCGATGACTATATTACGCTGCCGGTACCAAAACCCTCAATTGAAGAGAACAACAGCATAGCGGGAGAGATAGTTTCCATAGATAATTTCGGCAATGCAGTGTCCAATATTAAAAAAGATGACCTTGCTAAATTGGCCGATACTGCGTCAGCGGACAAATTCAGGATAATCTTCAATGACCAGCAGCTGTCTCTCGCGGGTTATTATGCTGAAAATGAAAACCGCACTCTCTCGGCGGTAATAAACAGCTTCGGTCATCTGGAACTGTTTGTATTCACGGAGAGCGCCTCGGCAAAACACAATATCAAAATTGGAGACAGGGTCATCGTCCGTCTCGCCTGACAGGATATGAAAATATTACTGATCGGTAACTTTGCGCCTCCCTTTGAAGAGGAGAACCTTCAGAACATTACCCTTTACAACAGATTGACGGAGGACGGTCACGAGTGCTCAGCGATCAATATATCGAAGAACCCCGCAGCAGACCGGAGATTCATAGACCCCGGCAGTGATATCGGATATCTGCTTGCACTGATACGCTGCAGCAGGAAGAAAGACGTAATACATTTTTCAACAAAAGGTTATCTTCGCGTCGGGCTGCTGAAAATGATGTTGTCCATATTTATCGCAAAACTGTTCCGGGCTAAATCAGTCGTCACATTCTATTCCGAATTTTTTTCCATACTGGGACAGATGAGAAGCCCATTCGGGGGGACGCAGACACTATTCACCTCGTTTTTTCTGGCGGACAGGATCATATTCTGTGATAGTGACACATACAATGTGGCAACGATGTATAAGAAAAAAGAGAACTACCAGCAAGTCCCCTCCTTCATTCACGTCCCTGACTCGTTTCCTGGAAACGACTCTTTATTGACCGCTAAATTGAAACACAAAAAAACGGTCATCGGCTTTTCAAATATCACGCCCTCATCTTTCCTCCTCGATATTCTAAAAGAGTTTCTGGCAGGACCCGCGCTGTCTAATGATACGGCAATAGTCATATCTTCATCCGCTGAACATGCAGCTAATCTGAAGGCGATTGCAGAAACCGCATCCGGGGAACTGAAAGGCGATATAATTTTCATTGAGCAGGACGATATTCAGTCCGCTTTGACCGTATTTTCCGAAGCGGATATTATCCTGCGTCCGCTCACATGCGACGGTGAGATGTTTTTTGATAGATTCACAGTGTCTGTAAGAAAGGTGCATCATAAAGGGCAGAACACTTTCTTTCCGAACGGACTGGTGTTTATCAAAGAAGGAACTTCAGCGTCAATGTGCGCCGATATTATAAGAACTATGGCGTCAACGGAAGCCCGTTCGTCGGACAGAATTGATAGTCATGACCCCTACGAGACTATCAAAATAATATACGGGCACTAAACACTTCCTGTAATTGCGAATACTTGACAAATTTAGTAGACTATTATAGTCTTATTATATGCTAAGACTATCCACAAAGGGCCAATACGGAGTAAGGGCGATGTTCGAACTCGCAAAGAACTATGACAAAGGTCCGCTAACTATAAAGGAGATTGCAGACCGTCAGGATGTTTCAATATCATATCTTGAGCAGCTTTTAAATAAACTAAGGAAATCAAAATTAATCAAAAGCCAGAAAGGGCCGGGCGGTGGATACGTAATTAATAAAAAGCCGGAAGACATCAGTGTACGACTTATCCTTAACTCACTTGAGGGGCCTGTAGCCATCGCCCAGTGTCTTGGTCCATCAGCAAAAGGCTGCAAACGTGTAGAGGGATGCGTCACGAGATTATTATGGAAGTCTCTCGGTGAAAAGATAGAAGATTTTCTCGATACCATTTATTTGAGTGATCTTCTAAAGGAAGAAACCAAACTATTGAGGTAATCAATCATGTCGCTTGCGGAGGCCCATCAATTGGACAACGGCGGGATCAATTTCTTAAACGAACCTTTGAAGGCAGATGCTGAAACAGATGTAATATATATGATGTGTCCCATGCATCTGCTTACCCTGGACGATAAAGTTAAAGACATCAAGATAGGCCAGGTCCTGTCGGTACTGACGGACTATGACGGCGCGCTTACGGACATCCCCGAATGGTGTCATAAGACAGGTAATGATTTTCTTGGTATTTTTGAAGATACGGACCATTACAAATTTTTTATCCGAAAAGTAAAGGAGTCGCGATGAAACAGATATATATGGACCACGTTGCCACAAACCCGCTTCATCCTGAAGTGCTGGACGCGATGATGCCTTATTTCAAAGAAATATACGGGAATCCGTTGAGTCTGTACGGGCCCGGGTTTAAGGCCAGGGAGGCGATCGAACTGGCGAGGGAACAGACTGCATCGTTGATAAATGCCAAATCAAAGGAGATCATTTTCACCTCCAGCGGCGCAGAGTCCAATAACTTCGCTCTGAAAGGCATTGCTTATGCCCTACAGGGGAAGGGGAAACACATAATAGTTTCAAAGGTCGAGCACCATTCGATCCTGAACTCAGCACGGTTCCTCGAAAAGCAGGGGTTTGCGGTAACGTATCTGCCAGTCAATAATCATGGACTGGTTGATCCGGCCGCGGTTGAGAAGGCGATAACCTCCGAAACCATTCTCATTTCCTTAATTCACGCAAGTCCGGAAATCGGGACGATCCAGCCTATTGAGCAGATCGGCAAGATTGCCAAGGGGAGAGGTATTGTACTACATACCGACGCTGTTTCGTCGGCAGGGAATATCCCTGTTGATGTCCAGGCACTTAATGTCGATCTTATGACATTTGCCGCCCACCAGTTCTACGGCCCGAAAGGCTCCGCTGCCCTTTATGTCAGAGAAGGCACGCGTATAGTACCCCTGATCTACGGCGGTATCCAGGAAGGTGGTCGCAGGGCCGGTACCGAAAACGTGCCGGCAATAGTAGGCATGGGCAAGGCGGCCGAACTCGCAAAAAGAGACCTGCAGAAACGCATTGAGCATGTCCGGCCTCTGCGTGACAATATTATCAGCAACACTATGAAGATAGACAAGGTAATACTCACCGGACATCCCGAACAGAGGCTGCCCGGTCACGCCAGTTTTGTCGTAGAATATATAGAAGGTGAAGCAATGCTTATGATGCTTGCCGCCAAGGGTATCTTCTCGGCAAGCGGCTCTGCCTGCAGTTCAAAGGCACTGAAATCATCACCGGTACTCATCTCTATAGGGGTCCCGGTACACCTTGCACAGGGATCGGTCGTATTTACTCTAGGAGAAGGCACTACTGAAGAAGATATTACACATTTTAATGAAACATTCCCTCAGGTCATTTCTCGTCTGAGAGAAATATCTCCATACTCGAAGGGATGGGAAGAAACGGAGGCACCTACATGTACAGCGAAAAAGTAATGGACCATTTTACAAATCCGAGGAACGTGGGCGAAATGCCGGATGCCGACGGCATAGGGGCTGAAGGCAATCCCGTATGCGGCGATGCAATGAAGATTTATATCAAGGTCAAAGACAATATAATAACCGACGTGAAATTCCAGACATTCGGGTGCGGGGCAGCAATAGCGGTATCGAGCATGGTTACCGAAATCGCCAAGGGACTAACGCTCGAAGAGGCGTCAAAGATAACAAAGGCCTCTCTAGCAGAAGCCCTTGACGGACTCCCGCCCCAGAAGATGCACTGTTCCAATCTGGGGGCCGATGCCCTTCACAAGGCGATAGAGGATTACAGAAGCAAGCAGAAGAAATAGGTACAAATGATAAGTATTGTGTCGCACGACTTGTCATTTTGCTGCCTGACGGGAAAACCCGGCTTTTTTTTACGTGTGCCCGCATGCGCGGGAAGGACTTCTTATTGCTTAACTATTTTAGTCCTTACGTAGCATGAAAACCCTTTCACTCGGCTACTCACCCTGCCCTAACGACACTTTCATTTTCTATGCCATGGTCCATGGGAAGATCGATACGGAAGGTCTTTTATTCAGCGAATTCCTTATGGATGTTGAAACACTGAATCGCAAGGCCCTTGACGCAGAACTTGATGTTACAAAGATATCATACGCAGCATACGGTCTCCTGCGTAAAAACTATACTCTGCTCCGCTCGGGAGGTGCCCTTGGAAGGGGCTGCGGTCCTCTTGTTGTGACAAAGAACGACCATACGATGAGGGACCTGCGTAAAAAAAGAATCGCGATTCCGGGCAGACTCACCACTGCTTACCTGCTTTTACAGTTATTCGATCCTGCCTTCGGTTCGCCGGTCTCTGATACCCGTACCCCGGTACCTTCTATTATTGAAATGCCGTTTCATAAAATCATGGACGCGGTCGCGCGGGACGAGGTCGACGCTGGACTGATCATACACGAAAGCAGATTCACCTACCACTCTTATGGACTTAAGCAGTTGATAGACCTCGGAGAGTGGTGGGAGAACACAACCAGACTGCCTATCCCTCTTGGGTGCATCGTTGCGAAAAACGCTCTTGGTAATAAATGGTGCAATAAGGTCGAAAAGGCAACAAGA
>JBFLYJ010000082.1:0-9769 GCA_040756635.1 Nitrospirota bacterium | reverse complement strand
CCGAGGGCCAGGTGGCCTGTATTTCTTCCCATAGTTGTTATAAAATACCACCGGCCGGTTGTACGTGCGTCTTCAATGATGTTTCTTACGATCTGCGTGCCCCAGTGTCTGGCGGTCTCAAAGCCGAAGGTCTGTGCACCGCCGGGTAAGGGCAGATCATTATCAATGGTCTTCGGCACATGGGCAACAGAGATGGCGCCGTCCGTTCTTTTTTCTATTTCCCTCGCAACAAAAGAAGTGCCGTCACCGCCTATGGTGATAAGGTAATGGATCTTGAGTTTCTTGAGCGTCTTTATCATCGCCTGAAAACTCTCTTCAGGGTTGTCGGGAAAATCTCTCGATATCCTAAGTATTGACCCACCCTTGCTGTGCACGGGCCAGGCGTTCTTATGATCAAGTTTAATGACCTTGCCCGCATCCCCCCGAAAGAGCCACTTGAAGCCGTCGAGTATCCCGATGACATTTATGCCCCTGTTATGTGCTTCGACAGTTGCGGCGCTGATAACGCCATTGATGCCCGGAGCAGGCCCGCCTCCGACTACAATACCAAGATTCTGTTCCAAGGGTGTTCCTCCGTGTATACGATTATCCGCTCAGAATTTTATTCCAGATCCGGACTATAAACACTCTGATCGGAACGTGATTGTATAATGGAAATATCATAAGCAACGCACGTGCTTATAATCAAGGAAATAAGCAATGCTTGGCAAAACTCCATGCAACTTTTTTTTACATTTTTATTAAGATGATATTAAAGCATACACGTTTTCTTTCCGAATATATGTTAAGCGGGACGCGGTTATAAAATGCAGTTTCTAATTTTTCATGTGAAATATATGACTGTCGTCTGGCATATAAAATCGATTTTTGTTTTTATGCAAGGCTTACTTTTTATATAGGAGGAGATCAATGAAGTGTCCTCAGTGTTTCAGATCGATAGAGCATTTATCGAGGGTCTGCGTCTGCGGTTATACTTATGACGAGGAGATCTATAACAAGCTGTCCGTATATTTCGAGCTCCGGGATGAACTGTCCAATCTGCGTTCTATCAAAGACCACTTTGTATCGGGAGTCGACTCGATTGCGCTGAAAATGAGGCGGTATGAAGAGGTCCTGAATGCGGACATAGAGAGCCTATCCGTAACACTGCCGGAACATTTCCATGAAACCGGAACAGCCGAAGAACTGCCTTCTGCGGGCACTGTCTCCCGGGAATATAATGTTGAGGGGGAAATTTCTCTGGATAATACTGAACAGGCAAAGGCCGCAAGACAGGAGCCGGAGAAAAAAGGCGTCCTGGGTAATATGTTGAAAAAGAGGGAGGGAGGTGGTTCTTCACAGTTTGAGATCAACCTCGGGCAGAAGTGGCTTCTCATTATCGGAATAGTTACAATGGTCTTCGGCATAGGCTATTTCCTCAAATACTCATTTGAAATGGGATGGGTAGGCCCAGCGGGGAGGGTGGCACTGGCCTATATCTGGGGGACTGTTTTTCTGACTGCGGGAGACAGGTTCCGCAAGAAAAATTTCGAGACGTTCGGACTTTATGTTATCGGCGGCGGCATCGCAACGCTATATTTTTCAACATTTGCCGCATTCCAGCTTTACCAGCTCTTTTCCCAGGCACCCTCTTTTTTTGTCATGGTACTGATCACAGTTCTTTCGGGCATACTGGCAATTATTTATGATGCTAAGTGGCTCGCCATCCTTGGGCTCATCGGCGGGTTCCTGACCCCGGTCATGCTCAGCACGGGACAGGACAACCAGATATTCCTGATGAGCTATATGACCGTCCTCAATCTCGGGCTACTCGGCATCGCGTTTTACAAGAAATGGGACATCCTCAACATACTGGGATTCATCTTTACATACCTTCTTTACACTGGCTGGTTTTTCAACCACTACGTTGAATCCAAATTCTGGCCCGCGATAATATTCCTGAATCTCTTTTATCTTATATACAGCATAATCCCCTTTGCTTACCAGTTGTCCATGAAATATAAGGAAAGCCTGAGAGGATTTCTGATAATGACCCCCAACTCCTTCGCCGCCTTTGGTTATAGCTACTTCATGATAAAAGAGCATTTCTCTCTCGAGTGGGTAAGCGTCATCACGATTCTGTATTCACTCGTATTTCTCTCAATGGCTTCCTATTTATACAAAAAGGACTTGCAAGAGAGGGACGCTTTTGTGATGTTTCTGGCCAAGGCCGCCTTGTTCCTCATCATCACGGTCCCTGTAATATTTTCAGGGCACTGGATAACGATCTTCTGGGCAGCGCAGGCTGTTGTCCTTCTATGGGCAGGCGCCAGACTGGACCGGAAGAGCATCGCCCTCGGGTCATATATCCTGCTGGGACTATCAATATCAAAGTTCCTTTATTATGATTATCCTATGATCTTCGAGTTCAGCTTCAGCGCGCTCAGCATAAGCGCTTCTTATAGATATTTACTCACCGAACGCTATATCACAACGATATTTCTTGTTCTGACGATATACGGCTTCTCCCGTCTTGCAAGGGGTGCATCCCTCAAATACCTGTCGGACTCCATGTCGATATCGCCCGTCGTAGATGACGCGTCGATATGTTACGGCCTGTGCTGCATAATGCTTTTCATTTCGCTGAACGTTGAAATATCATCTTTCTTCCACGATAAATTGCCGGGGGCGCGGTTTGCGGCTATATCCGTCTTATGGACGCTCTTTTCTGTGCTTCTCATGGTAAAGGGGTTCAAGGACAATGTTTCATACATCCGCAAGATCTCCCTCGGATTATTCTTTATAACACTAGGGAAGGTGTTTTTATTCGACATGTCCAAAATTCACACACCGTACCGAATATTGTCCTTCGTGATCCTTGGAATAGTTTTGATAGGCACGTCGTATCTGTATCACAGGTTCAAGGACAAAATCATTAACACTTTTGCATCCGATAATAGAGAGGAACTGAATTGAATAGGCCCTTTTTAACAGCCATAATACTACTTTCCTTTTGCGTCCCGCTGTGTGCGTCTGGCGCTGTTAAATCAGGGGATTTTCAATATTACGCTGAACTGGGGACCGACATCAGGGGCAATGCCATTTACGAGGTGGTCCTTTCGCATGATATTCTGTCCAAATGTTCTCCCGGATGTGCCAACATCAGACTGCTGGGTCCAGATGGTTCGGAAATTCCATATGTAATACTGAATAATAATAAATCAAGCGACCCTCCCGAAACTCACAATCTTGAGGTGGTCCGGTACGAGCAGTTGCCGGACGTTTCAGTAATAATAGTAAGATCGCCCATAAAGGATAAACCTTTCAGCATAATTAAACTGGACACGCCAGATCGTGATTTTCAAAGAAAGATACGCATCAGGGGCAGTAATGACATGATGGCATGGACTTTACTAACTGAAGACAGCATATATGATTTTTCTTCCCAGGTAGATCTGAGAAAAACTGACATAAAGTTCAGCCCCTCCCCTTACCTCTACTATGGAATCGATTTGAGCAGCGCAGGGCCGTCTAAGGACGCGGGTGAGAAAATAAGTCTTCAATATAAGGACCTGAAGTTCAGTGCGGACAATTCCGCGAACAGGGAGCTGCGCATCGACAGAATTCAGGGGCAGGTCCCTTCCGCGAAGAACACGGACGCGGTCTATGATGAAGCGGAATTCACGCAGTTTGAACATTATCAGGAAAAAGACGGGGAAACCGTTTTCTTTCTGAAAACCGGCTTGCCGGCCGGTGAGGTCTGGTTCGTTGTGTCGGACCCCTATTATTACAGGACGGTCGAAATATATGGCAGCGATTCAGGGGAGAAGCAGTCATACAGATGTATCGGTCGTGAAGCGATATACCGTTTTCCGGTAGCCAAAGATAACGAAACCAAGAACCATATCACTGCTGCATCCGATAAATACGGATATTATAAATTTGGCATAAAGAACGGCGACAACCCGCCTTTGAAACTGAACAGCGTCAAATTCAGATGGCTCCGGAGGAGCCTGTATTTTGTCGCGTTGCACGACCACCGGAAATATACCCTTGCCATGGGTAGCCCGTCATTCGAAAAGCCCGATTATGATTTGTCTAAATTCATAAACCAGGGCAACCGGCATTTACAGTCTGTACAATTACTGAGGACATCCGGCATTATGGAAAATCCAGACTTCGAACCCTTGAGTACAATTTATGTAAAAGACGTGTTTGAAAAGAAGGCCCTGACACTTATAGTTGTTGTTTTAGTAATCGGTTTATGTTACTGGCTTTATCAGCTGCTGAAAAAGTCTTCCGGGGCCAAAGAGCAACCTTAACGTACTTGGACGATCATAACGGTTCAGTTTCGATCAGAATCTTTCCTTAAACCAGGAAACCTTTCTGCCGCGTAAGCTGAGTGGCACTGAATACAGGTCTGATTCAGCCTGCACAAATACGTTGTTACCTTCTCTTTGTCATGTTCCCCTGCCGCCTGCTTCAGCAGGTCCGCGGTATCGTGGAATTCACGGTCAAGTTTCTGAAACCCGGCCGGCAATGAATGATGCAGTTCTTCCATCTCTTTGGCGGAGAGTTTTCTGTTCATGATATAGCTGTCTTTCATCTGCCCCGCGGTCTGCACAATTTCGTCCCAGTGTCCGGCAGGGACGGCAATGGCCAGTACGGTCATTCCCTTCTGTATGCCGTTCATTTCAGCGGAAAGTATCTTCTTTATGTGAGGTGAGAGGCGGATTTCCGTTTCATTGTTAATGGTCATACGGGCAGGAGGCTCTTGACCGGCGGTGATTACAGAAGCAATAACAAACACAACAAAAAGTAAAGTCACAATAATAAGAGTCCTGTTCATTTACGACCTCCTGAATGAGTAATGGTCAAGACCACTCCTCTTGAATAAGTAATTTGGTATAACTGCATGGCAATGTCTGAATTATATGGCAGTCAAAATTAATTTTGTATGACACTTGTCATAATTCCCCTATGAAGTGTAGTTTACTAATCATGGTATCATAACTTTAGAATAAAACGTCAGAGGAGCGCGATGTCTGTTGTATGCCCGTCGTGGCTTTCATTTATACTCTATAATCCGATCAGGAAGAAGTTCTCGGACAGGAGCAAAATACTGCGTGAGTCCGGGATAACCGGGGAGAGCGTCGTGCTTGAGGTCGGGGCAGGCAATGGCTTTTTAACAGAGGCAATTGCAGATCATGCCAGGAAAGTAATAGTTGTTGAGCTGCAGGACGGTATGGTCAGGAAGCTCAGAAAAAGGGTCTCCAGGGTTATAGATAAAGTCGAGATTTTCACCGCGGACATAGCTTCATCGAAATTAGAGCCAGACTTCGCCGATGTCTGCCTGCTTTATTATTGTTTCCATGAGTTCGCCAGCAAGCCCGATGCGGTCAGGAATATATCACTTGCACTAAAGCAGGGCGGTCTTCTGTCCATTTATGAACCCAAAATAGAGGTAAAAAGAAGGGACATGATCGCAACAATCGGGATGTTTACCGACGAGGGATTTGTATTAGAGAACGAGCGCGTCAATATGTTTTCCCGGTTTGCGAGATTAAAGAAGGTGGGGTAGTAGAGGCGTGACATGCTGCGCCCCTGCATTGGTTGTCATATAATAAATTAGAAGTGACGGATAAATACTTTGGAGGTGAATTAGCTTTGAACGATGCACAAAAGAAGCTGCACACAAACCTTGAAAACTAATGGGAGTTTATTTTAAAACACAATCCGACTTTTGCCACGTACATCGGCGACCACCGTTATAATAACGAGCTTGAGGACCTGTCTGAGTCGGCACTTTTTGTGCAGAATAATTATTATAAAAATCTTCTGGCAGATACGGAGAAAATTGACGAAACATCATTGACCGAAAAGAACAGACTGGACCGCCGGCTTCTTATCAATGCCCTTTCCAATAATACCGAGATGTTTCGTTACAGGACACATTATCTACCGCTGGACCATATGCAGGGGCCGCATATCGACTTTCCGCAGATCATCGAGTTCCACCCCTTTAAAACTCGGAAAGACGTTCAGGATTATATAGCACGGCTAAAGGCATTTCCTGTCCAGATAGATCAGGTCATCGCGCTCCTTAAAAAGGGGATAGACCATAAGATAACAGCCTTCAGAAATATCATTGAACATGTCATGACGCAGGTGGAGACGTTTACGCGGTTTGGACCCGAGGACAGCCCCATGTTCTCTCCTGTTCGGAAACTCAAAAACGGATTTTCCGATCAGGACGTGAAAGATATCAGTGCCCTGCTCAAAGATGCGATTGCCTCTTCTGTGACCCCTGCTTACAAGAAACTGCATGAGTTTCTGAGTAAAGAATATATAGGGCACTGCAGGGAAACGGAAGGCATCTGGTCCCTTCCCGAAGGCAGCGGCATGTACCGCTTTTATGTAAAGTATCACACCACTACGGACCTGTCCCCGGAGGAGATACACGAAACGGGCAGACGTGAAGTCGAACAGATACGCGGCGAGATTTCAGCGTTAATGAATGCGCTGGGATTCAGAGGGAGCATCAGGGAATTTGCCTCGCATGTGAAAGGTAAAAAAGAGCTTTACCCCAAATCAGGAGAGGAGATTATGCAGGGCTACCGGGACATACTGCTCCGCATGGACAGGATGCTCCCCGGTTTTTTTGGAAGACTGCCGCGTGCCAGGTACGATCTTAAGGAAATCGAAAAGTACAGGGAACAGGCCGCCCCTGCCGCTTATTACTATCCTCCTCCAAGGGACTTTTCACGTCCCGGCTATTTTTACGTCAATACCTTCAGTCCTGAACAGAGACCGAAGTTCGACATGGAGGCCCTTGCCTGTCATGAAGCAGTACCGGGACACCATCTTCAGATAGCGATAATGCAGGAGCTTGAGGGTATCCCGGATTTTCGCAGATACGTGGGTTCAACAGCATTTATCGAGGGCTGGGCCTTATACGCGGAGAAGCTTGCAAAGGAAATGGGGTTCTATCAGGACGCGTTTTCCGAATACGGGAGGCTCAATAATGAGATATGGCGTGCCGTCAGACTTGTTGTAGACACGGGCCTGCACTTTTTTAAATGGTCAAGGGATGAGACCATAAATTACTGTATAGAAAATACCGGCCTCGAAGACCGCGAGATAGAAGTTGAGGTGGACCGCTATATCGCCATGCCTGCCCAGGCCCTGGCCTACAAGACGGGTGAGCTGAAAATAGTGGAACTGAGGGCAAAGGCCGAGAAGTCACTCGGTCCGGTGTTTGACATAAAAGAATTTCACGACCGGCTTCTTGAAAACGGCGCCCTGCCGCTGAACATCCTGGACACCTTAATGAGGGCGTGGATCGAGCAGAAGATGCGGATTGATAAATGATCCTGCTGTGCTAAAAACTCTTCTTTGTTTCGAGGTATCTGATATTGCAGGTATAGCAATAGTAGAGTGGAGGGAGAGTGATCCAGCTTCCCACAGTTTCCGTATCGAAATACCCCAGATCAGCGGAAATATTCATCGCTTCTGAATATGGAACGGTCTTTTCGAAGTCACGGCCGTGGAAGCGTATTACGAGGCTATAAATTAATTTCTCAGGGACAGGGATCGAAAAATTCCCGTTTATATCGGTTTTGCCGCTTCCAAGGACAATATTACCGCGGTCTTTTATGATCACTCTGGCATCCTGAGCAACGTAGCGGTCTAATTTCAGATTAAAGAAGTTAATGTCCTTTTCGACAAGGACGTAGCCGTGTTTTTCCATGTATGTAGAAACGAAATTACACGTAAAGTAAACGGACCCGTTTAATGTAATGTCGGATGCATAAGACACCCCGGCCGGGGAAAGAACGACAATAATAAAACAGAGGACGAATGAAAGGTAATTTCTCATTATACGGTTCCTTATTATAGATTATAAATGACTCTTACATGAGTTGTTTTCGGCTTACCGTTCATGCATCTTGAGAAAGGTTTGCCGGGGTTATGATTCAGCAGGCTGTTGAAAAAAACCATTCTCATGTGGAAGATTGTCATACCCGCGAACAGACTGTGTCACGACTGTCATCCTGAACTTGATTCAGGATCCAGAGGCTTGCAATACTTTGAAAAGACTGGATTCCGGACATTCATCCTTCGTAGCACTGCAGTGAAGCAGGCTACTGCGGAGAACGGAAGTCCGGAATGACAATAAATGCCTTTGCGCTATTGTGATACAGTCTGGAAAGCGGGTATCCGGAAACATACCGAAAAGCCTGGATTCCCGTTCCCGCAGGAATGACGGCAAAAGGCCTGAAACCAATATGCAAAGACTTTTTCGACAGCCTGTCAAAAGATGCATTTGATCTGAAACAGCAGGAATGGGAACGAAGTATAACGTCAATAATGCGGTCACCGCCCAGGGGGCGAAGAGTGTATATGGCAGATGCAGAGCGCGAGGGCGTCGGTGCTGTCCTCGCTGAATTTCCGGCTTGAGGACTTGAGATTCAGGATGATCTTCACCATGTCCTGCACCTGCCTTTTCTCGGCCCTCCCGTATCCGGTCAGCGCCATTTTCACTTCAGTAGGGTTGTATTCGGAGACAGGAAGATTATTTTGCGCGGCCAGAAGCAGCACCACACCGCGTGTGGACCCAAGGGCGAAGGCAGAGCGGATGCTTTTGTGGTAGAAGATTTTTTCTAGGCACAAAAGGTCAGGCTTATACTCATCGATTATTGTGCTTAATGAGCTGTAAAGCGTTTTAAGGCGGTCCGGGAGAGGTTCCTTCTGGTTTAATTTAACGTCGCCGGCAGTGAGATATTTTGCTTCCCGCCTGGTGCCGGTCACTTCAACGAGCCCATAACCGCAGACGATTGTTCCGGGGTCAATTCCGATTATGCGCACTTCACCCCATCTTCGCCATGATCTCGTCCGGGATATCAAAATTCGCGTAGACGTTCTGGACATCATCATGGTCTTCAAGGGCTTCCATCAGCCTCAGCATTTTTTCCGCTTCCTTGCCCTCAAGCTTTATATAATTCTGGGGGATCATGGTCACTTCTGCGTGTGACAGGGGAATATTGTTCTTCTCGATTCCTTCCTTTACTGCATTGAGGTCTGAGGGCGCGGTAGTGATTTCATAATTTTCCTCTTCGGGATCGTTCTTGAAATCCTCCGCCCCCGCGTCAAGGGCGTATGTCATTAAGGTATCTTCATCAACCGCCTTCTTGTCCACAAGGATGTATCCCTGTTTTTTAAATATCCATGAAACACACCCGGTCTCGCCCATATTACCGTTGTGCTTGGTGAGTATGTGGCGTATTTCCCCCACGGTCCTGTTCTTGTTGTCTGTCATGACTTCCATGAGAAGCGCGACTCCGCCGGGACCATATCCCTCGTAAGTCGTTTCCTCGTAAGAAACACCGGGCAGTTCACCAGTACCCTTCATTATGGCCCGCTTGATATTGTCTGAAGGCATGTTCACTTCCTTGGCCTTTTCAATGGCGAGCCTGAGCCTTGCGTTCATGTCCGGGCTGCCCCCTCCTATCTTTGCCGCCACGGTGATCTCCTTTGAGACCTTGGTAAAGGCCTTGCCCCTTTTTGCGTCGACGATTGCTTTTTTATGCTTTATTCCTGCCCACTTCGAATGTCCGGACATATTATTATTTCACTCTCCTGATTGATTAAATTAAGAATAGGCACCGGACCCAAAAAAGGAAAGGAATCAAGAACATAATAATGCCTCAACGCTCCAGGGCCGGTGTTTCTTTTACCTGAAAATTATAAGTGATGGATTTGCAGAAAGGCAATAGATTAAAAAAAGCGC
>JBFLYJ010000081.1:0-9797 GCA_040756635.1 Nitrospirota bacterium | reverse complement strand
CCTCTACAGTTTCTACTGAACCGTCACTTTAATCTTGTCCACACCGGTATTACCCGTCTGCGGATCAAACGCATAGACCATAATTTCGTACTGCCCTTTTTTCTTCACGGCAGCCGTCCCCTGAAAGTTACTCGGCCCTGCAAAGTCCATGGCAACTGAATCGATTATTTTCTCCTCGTGTTTTACAAGCGCCCTGATCTCGTATTTATTTGAGTCCCATAACCCGCCCGGGGTCAAGTGACATCCTCATATCATGACGATATTCGCGTTTATGGGAATCTGGGCGCTGCCGGACGTCAGCTTTACGCTTTCAGGCGATCCGGCTTCGACATAAAATCCGGGTACCTCAATGATGATCCCTTCGCCGGTTATATCTTTGCCAGGAATCAGCCACATCTGGGTTGAACTCATTATCATGTTCGTCCTGTCGGCGTAAGGGGCCTCGACGTCTATGGTAAGCAGCGTCGGCTCAGCAATGTCAATGGATGTTTCAAACATGGCGGCCCCGTCCGCGATCGTTCCGAATCTTGTCCTTGCGTCGGACATAATCCTGTCCGTGTCCCCGGTACCACCTGCCGTCAAGCCTTCGGCAAGGACCTTACCCGTTTGACTGTTTTTAACAACAATATGGGCTCCGCCCATCTTCGTCCCGACAAACTTCGCGTCCTTTGACTTGGCCCTGATGACCAGCTTTGTCTGGACCGCTTCAGCAATGCCGAAGGACAGGACGACCGCCAATAGCAATCCGAATGATAGCAATCTTCTCATATCAATCCTCCTTCTGTTAGTGTCAGTGAACAGTGTCCGTACGACGCTGACTACTGACACAGATTATTGTAAAAGTTTATCAGCATTCATGATTGCTTTCAATTAATTTCTTGAAGAATAATTAGGGATTAATATATTATTTAAAAATCTTATTATGTTCAGCATAACGGATTATTCGTCCCCAGGCCCAGACAGACCGGAACAGGTCCCCGCAGTTCCGGTATTGACATATTCATCAGATCAGACCTCAAAATTATATTGATGAAGGGGGAAACTGAATGTACAACGTCGTAAGCTTTACCGGAATAATTATATTGATGGCTGTTGCGTGGCTCTTCTCCAGGGACAGAAAAGTGATCAACTGGCGCGTCATCATATGGGGGACAGCCATACAAATGCTCTTTGCCCTGTTTATCTTCGTTGTCCCTGCGGGGGCTGACTTCTTTATGTTCATTAACGATACACTGGTAAAAATAATCGATGTCGCAGGCGCGGGCACTAAATTCATCTTCGGCAGGCTTGCCCTCGCTCCGGGGACGACAGACGAATGGGGACAGGAGTCGCTCGGGTTTATCTTTGCCGTGCAGGTGCTTCCCCAGATCATATTCTTTGCCGCCCTTATGGCAGTGCTTTATTATATCGGGGTCATGACATGGCTTATAAAGATTTTCGCTAAGATATTCACGAAACTTTTAAGAATCAGCGGCGCGGAATCACTGTGTGCATCAAGCAATATATTTGTCGGCATAGAATCTGCCACAACGATACGTCCGTATCTGGAAAAGATGACCCTGTCGGAACTGTGCACGATCCTGACCGCGGGTATGGCAACCATCGCATCGACCGTACTGGCTATTTATATTTTAATACTCCAGAAACAGTTCCCGACCATTGCGGGCCATCTTGTATCGGCATCTTTTCTCTCGGCCCCCGCGGCCATTATCATGTCAAAGCTCATCTTCCCTGAAACCGGGAAACCCGAGACCCTGGGGATCGACGTTGAACCTTATTACGAAAAGGAGTCCTCCCTTATAGAATCGGTCATAAACGGCGCAAACGCCGGACTGAAGCTCGCTGTGGGCGTCGTCGCGCTGCTCGTCGCGTTTCTCGGACTTGTCGCACTGGTTGACTTCATGTTTACCGGGGCGGGGATGAAACTCAACGGTCTGCTGGGTACTAATATAGACTGGTCGCTGAAGGGACTGCTGGGTTACATATTTTATCCTTTTACCATTATCATCGGCGTACCCCCTTCCGACGCCTTCGAGATATCAAAGATCATCGGCGAGCGGACCATTGTAACAGAGACCAAATCGTATATGGACCTCGCGGCCCTCATGGCCGCAGGAGGATTGAAGGACCCGCGCTCCGCTTTCCTTGCCACGTACGCTCTTTGCGGTTTTGCCCATGTCGCATCGCTGGCGATATTCGTGGGAGGGACCGCGGCGCTGGTGCCCGGGAGGACAGCCGACCTGTCAGCTGTGGGACCGAGGGCGTTGCTGGCAGCCACACTCGCCTGCCTCATGACGGCCGCGGTTGCCGGGACTTTCTATCCCGGAGGTTCCATCCTGCTGGGGAAGTGACGATAACTAAAAAATTAAAGATAAAAAATCAAAAAAATGATCAGCATATATAATAAAAATATTTTCCACAATATTTTTGATACTTAATTTTAAATCTTTTATCTTTTCAATCTACAATTATCATGATTGGTAAGACCGGATACGATGTCATCATAACCGGCGGCGGTCCGACGGGGGCAACGGCCGGATACCTTTTGAGCAAGGCAGGTCTCAGGGTCCTGATAATCGACAAGAGCACCTTCCCGCGGAAGAAGCTGTGCGCGGGCCTGATAACACTCAAGACCGTCAGGCTTCTGGAACGTGTATTCGGTGAATCTGTCGATTCCCTGAAAGAAAAGGGGCTCATCAACTACGAATCAAACAGCTACGAAATCTATTGCAGGGACAGGCTCGTCGCGGGCAGGACTATCGATGTCCCGTTCAGGTTCATAGACCGTGAGAGCTATGACTACTTCCTCTTAAATAAAGCGCGAAATGCAGGTGCCGAGATTCGCGAAGGTGACGGCATCGGAATCAGGTCGATCGATGTTTTAAAGAGCACTGTGTCCACCATGTCAGGCAAAAAGTTCTCGGCAGACATCATAATCGGCGCTGATGGTGTAAACAGCCGCGTCAGGAGGAATTTCCTCGTAGACCTGTTCGGGAGGGAGGACTGGAGCGGGAATGTGGCGGCCGCGCACGAAATTTTTCTGGACAGGGATTCAGTGAATAAAAAGATCGACCACCCGATGCTGTTCTTCGGTTTCACCGAGTATGGATACGCATGGGTGTTCCCCAACAGGAAAAGACTTAAGATAGGCATGTGCGGCCTGAAGAAAAAAAACAAAGGAGACATCCTCTCTGCCTTCCGTACATTCCTTTCAGACATGCGTCTCTGCGGAACAGGGGAAGAAAAGATCCACAGCTATGTATTGCCTTACGGCAGCTTTCTGCCTGAACCGGTCTTCAGGAACGTTATGCTAGCAGGAGATGCTGCCGGTTTTGCGGACCCTCTGCTTGGTGAAGGAATTTATTACGCCCAGAGGAGCGCTGAACTGGCGGCACAGGCGATTATCGAACGCAGGGACGCGATGCGGCACGCACCTGCCCTTTATCTGGAGCTTCTGCAGAAATACATTTACCCCGAACTTATTTACGCAGGGAAGATCAGCCGCGTGCTTTTCAGTTATCTGAGCAGACTGCATTACCTGCCGCTGAAAGTATTGATGCACGCGCTGGGGGACATGCCTGTTGAGACCGTGCACGGCATCAGGTCTTATAAGTGGATGAGGAAGCTGGCAGAGAAATAATAAAAAGGGGCACGGTATGCCGTGCCCCCTCACATTAATACTTGAACAGACCGCTTACTTCCCCTTCATCTTCTGCCTTCTTACCTCGTCCTTTATCCGCCTGATATGACCGCGGCCGAGGCCCTTTACCTCGCAGCCGAGTTCGAAGTATCTTCTGATCTGGTCATCATTAAGAATCCCGAAGCAGTCGATGATCGCGCATGAATCGCCGACCATCTTTACCACTTTGTCCGGATCGAGGTTTAGATACTGCTCATGGCGGACGGCGAATATGACCGCGTCGGACCCTTTGAACGCTGCCTTCAGGTCCTTCTCCATATGGAGATTTTTCAGCTTGTTCTGGTTTCTGAAAAACCTGCTGAGGCTGTGGCCCGGTGAGGGATACGTCTCCTGCGCCTCGAACTCCCACCAGTGAGAAAGATACGGGTCGTGCACCTTTAATTCCGCGCCCATCTCCGTGAGTTTTCTCACTATGACCTCAGAGCCGCTGTATCTCGTATCACCGACGTCCTCCCTGTATGACGCGCCGAGAAGGAGGATTTCGGCTGCTGCTATGGGCCTGCTCATGTTCCTGAGAGCGTCCCTGGTCAATTGTCCCACATGCAGCGCGCGGGTATCGTTGATATTTATCGCCATGGGAGTGATCTTGAAGATATCGTCTTCAAACCCGTGAATGTGCTTGTAGGCCCATACGCCGAGGCCTCCGTCTTTGGGCAGGCAGTAGCCGCCGATTCCGGGGCCGGGGAATATGATGTTGTTATGTGTCGGCCTGACCTTGATGGCCTTGATGACCTTCATCAGGTCGACCCCGTTGCGTTCCGCGAATATGCTCCATTCATCAAGAAACGCGAGGATGGTTGCGCGGTAGCTGTTCTCCACTATTTTAGCCGTCTCAGATTCAATGGGCTTGTCCAGCACGGTAAGAGGGTAATCTCTGGTATTAAGCACTTCATTGAGAAATTTCACGACCCTGTCACGGGCCTTTTTATTGATACCGCTGCAGACGCGCCAGAAGTCTCGTATGCTCTTTACATAGTCCTTACCGGGCATGACGCGCTCATAGCTGTGGGCAAGCAGAGGGTCCGACTTGATACCCCGCTTCTGGTACACCTTTTTCATGATCGGGTACGCTATCTGCTCGGTCGTACCCGGAGCGACGGTAGTTTCAATCAGGACGAGGGCGTTCGGCGAGACATATTCAGCCATGATCGCAAGCGATGACTCAAGGGCCGCCATGTCGGCAAACCCGTTGCGTACATTACCGAGGTCGTCCTTGAGGTAATCACACTGCACATCCACTACCACTACATCCGCGAGAGAGAGGACGTCATAGCTGAACGTGGCAGTCAGGTTTTTCTTTTCGGTCACACACCGCCCTATCATCGGGGCAAGTTCCTTGTCCTCGGAAACGACCGGGGAAACCCCTCTGTTCAGCACGGGGATCTTCCAGTAACTTCTTACGCTGGGCCTCTGCATTCCGATTACGAACTTGCTTGGTTTGCCTTTTTTGTCGACGGTATCCGCGACGACCGCGGCCATCGCGACGCCAACAAAGCCGACCCCCATGACAACCACTATCTCACGATCTATCTTTTTCTGTCTGGCTATCTCTTTTTTCAGCCTCTCAAATTCTTTCTTGTAATCTTCCTTTGAGGGCAACGCAAACTTCTCACCGTCAGGGCTGATTGAATATTCAATGCTCATGAAAGAATCTCCTTATTTATTCGATACAGGTTTTATATTAGTTGACCGATTAACAATTAATAATTATAACGGACGCATGTCTTAATTTCTTAAGACCGGCAGAAATTATTTATAATTCATCACTGAATTTTATAACCCGCATTCCGGATGGCGTTTGCGATCGCGTCCGGATTTGTCTTTACGCTGTCATAAATAACCCTGGCAGACCCGACAGCGACATCTGAAGAACTCACGCCGTTGATGCCGTCCACCGCCTTTTTTACGCTCATGACACAGTGCTGACAGCTCATACCTTCAATCTTTAATGTGATCTCCGCCATAATCAGCCTCCCATAAATATTTAGTATGTGTAATATATCATTCTTAAAGTGCATATCTCCAGAGCGGATCGACAGTTTCCGCGAAGAGATCGCGACATTATTAATAAATACCTTTTGCAACCGGCTCTGTTTATGTTATATTTTTAGTCTATGGACAAGAAACTTATCGATGAATCAAAGAAATACCTGATGAATACGTACAACCGTTTCCCTGTTGTTCTCAGGAAAGGACGGGGGATGAAGGTATGGAGTTCGGACGGCAAGGAATATCTCGATTTTGTAGGGGGGATAGCGGTCAACTGCCTTGGTCACTGTCATCCGAGGGTCGTCATAGCCCTGCAGAAACAAGCCCAGCGCCTGCTGCATGTTTCAAACCTGTACCACATTGAACCGCAGATAAAGCTGGCCCGGCTCCTGATAGAGCGCTCTTTCGCAGACAAGGCTTTTTTCTGCAATTCTGGCGCTGAGGCGATAGAAGGGGCCATAAAGCTGGCCCGGAAGTATGCAAAAGACCATTTTCCGCACAATAAATATGAGATCATTACTGCGCATGGCTCTTTTCACGGCAGGACATACGGGGCCCTCAGCGCCACCGGCCAGGAAAAGTTCAAAGAGGGTTTTGAGCCCATGCTCCCGGGATTCAAACATGTGCCGTTCAATGACATCGAGTCCCTTCGCAATTCCGTCACGGACCGGACATGCGCGGTTTTGCTCGAACCGATCCAGGGAGAAGGCGGCATCAGGATGCCGTCAGAGGATTATCTGTCAAAGGTCCGGCAGATATGCGACGAATATAAGGCGCTTCTCATACTCGACGAGATCCAGACCGGCATGGGAAGGACAGGGAAGCTGTTCGCATACGAACACTTTAATATAAAACCTGATATCATCACCCTTGCGAAAGGTCTTGGAGGCGGTGTCGCCATAGGCGCTGTCCTGGCGACGGACGCCGTAGCATCGTCGTTTCAGCCCGGCAACCATGCATCCACCTTCGGAGGCAATCCGCTTGCGTGCGCGGCCGCCGAGGCGGCTGTCGAGACACTTCTTGAGGACGGATTTATTCTCGAAAGCTGCGGCATAATGGGAAAGTATTTCATGAACAAACTCGAAAAACTCAAGAAGGACTTTCCTTCGACAATCATAGACGTCAGGGGCATGGGATTACTGATAGGGCTGGAACTGACCCAGGCCGGGGGACCGGTAGTTGAGACTTGCGCCAAACGGGGAATCCTGATAAACTGCACAAGCGGCAACGTCCTGCGGTTCACGCCACCGCTTATAGTGGTTGAAAGGGAAATCGACCATCTAATAGATGTCCTTGAAGACATCTTTGAAAGGCAGCCGCAGTAATAGAACCTGCAAAAAGAGGGGGAAAGCATGAAAAAGGATTTTCTTACCTTACTGGACTTATCAGCGGAGGAGCTCTCGGCCCTTTTGAAGCGGGCCGCAGAACTGAAATCCGGCATGGACAGTTCAGCCTGTCCGCTGATAGGTAAAAGCATCGGACTGCTGTTTGATAAAACTTCTACAAGAACACGAATATCTTTCCAGACCGGAATTTATCAGCTTGGTGCACAGGCCATTTACATCAATACAAAAGACATGCAGCTCGGAAGGGGCGAAACGATTGAGGACACGGCGAGGGTACTCGCCAGATATCTGCACGGCATCGTCATCAGGACATACGCGCACGATACTATTGAGAAGCTCGCCCGTAACGCCGACATCCCGGTCGTAAACGGCCTGACCGACCTTCATCATCCATGTCAGGCCCTTGCGGACATGTTGACGGTATCCGAAAAGAAGGGGCGGCTCAGGGGCATACGTATGGCATATATCGGCGACGGCAATAATGTCGCCAATTCGTTGATAGAGGCTGCACAGTTGACCGGTATGGAGTTGGTCATCGCTTGTCCCCACGGATATGAACCCGACAGAAAAATCCTTGACAAGGCCCTGTCTGAAGTTGCAATAGTGAACGTCATAACCGATCCTTCAGAAGCCGCGAAAGACGCTGACGTTCTTTATACGGACACATGGATAAGCATGGGCCAGGAGAGAGAGGTCGAGAGAAGAAAGAAGACGTTTAAGGAATACCAGATAAACGCCCGGCTGCTCTCTCTTGCGAAACCGGGCGCGATCGTCATGCACTGCCTGCCCGCGCACAGGGGAGAAGAGATCACCGACGAGGTAATAGACTCTCCTCAGAGCGTCGTCATTGATCAGGCTGAAAACAGGCTTCATACGCAAAAGGCATTGCTTGAGATGCTGATTAAATAGGGGGCTTGCCCTTTCCTACGTTCCAGGAGGTTTTTACTCATGAATATGCAGGCATTAATCAAACCGCTTATACAAAAGAACGGTTCAAAGATTGTCTATATCGTGCTAGACGGGGTCGGAGGACTGCCGATCAACGGGAGGACCGAGCTTGAAGCCGCGGTAAAACCGAATCTCGACGCGCTGGCCGTAGAGTCTGCCTGCGGACTCCACACGCCGGTCGCCCATGGAATAACTCCTGGAAGCGGGCCTGGACATCTCGGCATATTCGGTTATGACCCGGTGGAATATCAGATCGGACGCGGCGTACTTGAGGCCCTCGGTCTCGGTCTTGAGATAAGAAAAACGGACGTTGCCATCAGGTGCAACTACGCGACCTTAAAGAACGGTGTTATGGCAGACAGAAGGGCCGGAAGGATACCGACGGACGTGGGGAAAAAGCTGACGGAGAGGCTTCAGAGCGAAATAAAGCAGATCGATGACGCCGAGATTATACTGGCGGCCGGGATGGAATACAGGTTTGCGGTGGTCATGAGGTTCCCTGAACCTCTAGCGCCTGACGCAGCAATGATCAACGACACGGACCCACAAAAGGAAGGCAAGGCCCCCCTCCCGCTTGTGCCCCAGTCAGACAGCGCCCGGAGCGTCGTGAAGGTCGCTGAAAAATTTATCAGCACCGTCGCCGATATTCTGAAGAATGAGGAAAAGGCCAACTTCATCCTTACGAGGGGATATTCCAATATGCCGCATATCCCCAACTTCGATGAGGCTTTCGGATTAAACGCCATCGCGATAGCCACCTATCCGATGTACAGAGGGCTGGCGCGTCTTGTCGGCATGTACACGCCGGTTGTCGAGGGGACAGTTGAGGACCAGATCAAATTCCTGAAAGAGAAGTACAATGATTACGATTTTTTCTTCCTGCATATCAAGAAAGTCGACTCGTACGGCGAGGACGGCAACTTTGAAGGCAAGGCCGCTCGGATAGAAGAATTTGACGCTCTCCTGCCTGAGATACTAAAACTGAATCCTGCGGTAGTCGTGGTCACAGGTGACCACTCGACGCCCTGCCTGATGAAAGGCCACAGCTGGCACCCGGTGCCGGTGATGATCAGATCTCCATTTGTCCTTGGACGTACAAGTACGAGGTTTTCAGAAAGAGAATGCCTGAAAGGCGAACTCGGTATACTGCCTGCGGCAAACCTGATGCCGCTGACACTGGCACATGCCGGGAGACTGAAGAAATTCGGGGCGTAAAAAATATCTTAATGTGAAGAATAGGCAATCGGTATTGACGGAAGAGCTTTACCTGCGATACCTTCAGTGAATAATTATAAAGTATTAACAATGGGGATATGGATATCGCAGACCGCAGCACGTTAATATCGGCGTAATTTCAATTTCATACCGCATTGTAAAGGTTTTACGACAAAGCCGATTGCCTGAAATCTGCGATTGTATCAAACTGTAAAATGAGTGGGCCGGAAGGGGGACATGCACACTTTCAACGGATTTATGGTCCGCCGAACCATATTGATTATGGACAAATTCGTCCTGCGATAACGGACATGGAATCCTGTTTGATATATGCTTAACAAATTCCTGAATATTCTCTTCCCCGAAACCTGCCCGATTTGCGGGATGCCGTCGTCAAAACATAGAACAGCCCCACTCTGTTCAGCGTGCTGGCAGTCGATAAAACCGTATACAGGGCCTAAATGCGGGAAGTGCGGCAGACCGCTGGTGTCCGACATATCCATTATATGCGGTGACTGCCTTCAGGATGAACCCGCCTTTGAATCAGCAGCGAGTTTCGGGCTGTATGAAGGCGCACTTCGCAAGGCGATAAACCTTTT
>JBFLYJ010000080.1:0-9869 GCA_040756635.1 Nitrospirota bacterium | reverse complement strand
TCTGAAAGTCGATTCCATAATCCGTAATCCAGCTCGTTTCCGTAGAGATCGGCATGAGGGCGCCTGTCTTCAGGGCATGCCCGGCGGCGCTGGTCATGCGTGACCAGAGCGTGCCGGGCACCCATTCCCGTTCTGTTTTATTATTCATTTACTGTCCTGACGCGGCCCATGACTTCTTCCCGAAAGAAGAAGGGTGTTAATCATATAAAGATCTGTTTTCGGCATGACTATGATTTTAAATAAAATGATGCTGAATTGGGAATGCCCACTCTCTATTGTTATCAGTCTGTCCGGTCGATCTAACGCGTTCCTGCAAAGTCAGCCCAAAAAAAAAACGATACCTGAAAAATAAATATCTGCTAAAATTACAGGGGGGGATCGACGTTCTATGGATTTGCAGGTATTAATAGCTCCGGGAGTTGCATAAAAACAATTCAAAATCTCCGGGATGATGACCTCAAATTAAAAACAACTAAGTAAGGAGCATATATGAGTTCGTATCGTACGAATCCGCGGCGCGGAAAGCCGTGGTCTCAGCATCGCCCCCAAGCGCCGGCGCGCAGGGTCGTTTCCGCGGATGAGGAAAAGTTTCTGGCAGGTACCGCGGTGAACCCGCATACGCGCATAGTCCTTGAAAGAGGAAGCAGTGATCTGTCAGTGCGCGCGTTTGATCTCATCTGCCCGATCGGCATGGGGCAGCGCGCTCTTGTCGTGTCATCACCAGGGCTGGGTAAGACGACCTTCCTGAAGAATATATGTAACGCGGTGACAAACGGGTATCCTGAGATGAAGGTATACTGTCTGCTTGTCGATGAACGGCCCGAAGAGGTGACCGATTTTATGCGCAGTGTGACCGCGAAGGTATATTCCTCATCAATGGACCAGGGTCATGAAAATCATATAAAGGTCGTCGATGAGGTTGTTGCCGAGGCTTTTAAGCAGGCCGCCTCCGGACATGATGTGATGATACTGCTTGATTCCCTTACGCGTCTCGCACGGGTGCACAACGCGCAGCACCGGGGCAGAGGACGCACGATGTCCGGAGGAGTTACCGCAGGCGCCCTTGAAGTGCCCCGCCGTATTTTCGGCATAGCCCGCAACGTCGAGGGACTGGGTTCAATCACTATCCTTGCCACAATACTGGTCGATACCGGCAGTGCCATGGACAATGTGATTTTCGAGGAGTTTAAAGGCACAGGCAATATGGAGCTGGTACTCTCAAAGGAGCTGGCGCAGAAACGGGTGTTCCCGGCAATCAACGCGTCAAAGAGCGGCACACGGCGGGCCGAGCTTCTGTTTGAGCCGGAGGAGTACAGGCGGCTCGAATTGCTGTACCGGGGACTGGCGTCGATGAACAATAATGTCGCTGCCATGGAAAAGCTCATAGAGCTGCTCCAAAAATATCCGAGCAACAGTGATCTCTTAAAATCATTTCAGCATACCGTCAGTTAGTCGGGGGACATTAAGAAAAGTTCGGGGAAATCAGGCCGGAAGGCGATTGACTAATTGGCCTTTAAACAGTTAGTTTAATACCCTAAATTGTTTTTTTTAGATTCGGATTACCGGAGGCGATGATGAGCGCATTTCCAAAGAAAATCAGTTTGAAACTCGGCAGGCCTTTATACGTAGGGTCAGTGCAGAGGCTGTATAATGTGCCGGGACATCCTGACCTCATTATAAGCGAAACCTCATCTGGAGGATCGGTGTTTGATGTAGGCACGATCTTCAGTATTGAAGGCAGTGATACCGGAAGGGCCGGTTTCAGACATCTCGTGTTTCAGGAACTGCAAAATCCGAAGTCCTGGAAGAGGCTGGCGGAGAAACTCTCCGGCAGGGGCAGGATCCTGGAAAAGGACAAATCAGGAGTTGTAAATAAAGTGCTCACCGGATTCATAAAGAGCGGAGCCCCTACGCATCATGCCGGGATGGTGGAACGTAAAACAGGGAAGGTCTATGCGAAGGGTTTTCCCTCCGCCCTCAGCAACCTTACATTGATAAGGAAGTTCACGGTTGAAAAGCCGGTCATGAAGAATTTTATGGGCAGTCATTTTTATGATTACGAGAAATACCACCATATCGACCGAAACGTAATTCCTCTTGAATACATCGTACGGCTTGGCGTGACCACTGGTTCATCCATACTGAAAAAGTACGACCGCCTTAGCGATTCTGACAGAAAGGCTTACCTCAGCGAACTTGGCGTCGGTTCGCTCAGCCCCTGGACTCGTTTTAACCCTCCTATTGTCGATCTGACGACCAAGTATGAACCTGAGGACAGGAACATCAGCCGCCAGGAGGCGTCCATGGTCTCGGGCGTCGACGGCGATACCTTTTCGAGATCGCTGATTATGGCGGTCCTCGGCGCGTATATGCTCCAGCAGGTATTTGACGGAATGGGCCTGTCCCTGTGGGACCTGAAATGGGAGATCGCGAGGGACGGGAAGAAACTGCTCTTTGTCGACACGATAGACACGGACTCGGTAAGGGTGACATTTAATATGAAACGGAACGGGAAATCCTATTTCGTCCATTTCAACAAACAGGCGATGCGCGACTACTACAGGATCATGCATCCGGACTGGATATCCGCCGTGAACGAGTCAAAGAAGATTGCCGCCCAATCCGGAAGGGCATTTACGGACGTTTTAAAAGAAGGCCAGTCAAAGAAGAAATACGCAGGCACGCCTGTAGTGGACAAGTCCTTTCTCAACATCCAAACCGAGAAGTTCCTCATGATACAGCGTTATGTCATTGACAGTACCCAGGACCTCCGAGCGGAGGCAAGACGCATAGCGAAAAAAGAACTGGATTACTACGTGAAATCCGGGAAAATCAAAGAATACGAAAAAATCAATTCGAGGTAACATGGAAAATATTTTCATTAATCAATCGGTAGCAATCCTCTGCGACGGAAACAATATCGAGCGGAGCATACATGAGCTTTCCCATTCAAAGAACGCGATGATCAATTTCGACAAGCTGATACCCAAACTGCTCAAGGACCGTGGCCTGAACAGGCTGCTTTACTTTCGTGAAGGCAAGTCGATCTCTTCAAAATTCGCCGAAAGGCTTCACGAAAACTACTATGGGTCTGTCATCCCATGCCACAAGTCTGCCGACATCCCGCTCTCAATCAAGGCAACGCAGCTCGCTTCAAAGGTCGACACTATTATCATAATGTCCGGAGACTCGGATTATGTTGAACTGGTAATACACCTGAAAGGGCAGGGGGTCAGGGTGGAAATCGCCGCGGTAAGACAGACGACCGCCAGGATATTAATTGAGGAAGCGGACCATTTTCATGAGATAACGGGCGAGGACCTGTTCATATACAAGACCCCGAGAAAAAAATAGGGGCGGTTTTACCGCCCTTTCACACTGTTGCAATGTTGTTGCACCTCTTCATCCCTGAAATTCACTCTTCCCGAATCAGTGGGCCTTCCTGTGGTGCAGAGGGAACGAGTGCGTAAACAGGTCCTTGATCCAAAGGAACCCCGTATAAACAGCAAGAAACACCAGAGCTGCTGCAAAAAGAGTAACTGGAAGGAGAAAGACCGCTATCAAAACCACTTCGTAATAGCCTAATCCGAACATGTTGTCCTCCTTTCCGGGCACTTAAAAAGCGGTAATCCGCTTTCATGCGGCTTTGCCCTTCAGCATATGCTGTAAGACCTGTTTCCCCATATAGCTCTCCAGGTTCCTGAGTTTCCCCGATAATGCTGATTCAAAGGGAATTGTCTGGGGGTGCATCCGCATCATCGCCCTTTCAGACGCCCTTAAATATTCTTTATGGGCTTCCGTGACATTCCCCCGCTGTCTCAGCAGCCTTCTTAATTCATGTATCAGTTTTTTGTCCGGCATAACTTTTCAACCCTCCTTCTACGTTGATAGTTGCAAATACTTTGCCAACGGCAGGGGGTAAAAACATCATAAAGCAGGGGTGTAAACATCATTAAAACAACGAGTTTGCTATAGGGGGAAAAGAATTCAACAGACAATAAGTGGGAGTTGGTCACATCACTGCACTTTTATGGTGATATGACCGGATGCGGGATATAGCGGACTTCACCTGCCGCGCCGCGGTCAGCCCTTGCCGAACACCCTTCTGAATATGTAATCCACATGCTTTGTGTAGAACTTGAAATCAAAGAGATCATCAATGTCTCCGGCGGACAGGTATCTGGTGATCGACGATTCTTTTTTCAGGAGGTCCCTGAAGGGCTTTCTCCCTTTCCAGCTCTCCATCGCGGTCTTCTGCACGATGCTGTAGGAATCCTCCCTGCTCATCCCGTTTTCCGTCAGTTTAAGAAGGACTCGCTGTGAACAGTAAAGGCCGTAGCTCCTTTCGATATTTTCCTTCATGCGTGCGGGATAAACCTGAAGGCCTTTTAAAATGCCGGTCAACCGGACGAGCATGTAATCTATAAGTATAGTGCTGTCTGGAATGATGATCCTCTCGACAGAGGAGTGGCTGATGTCACGCTCGTGCCATAAAGGGATGTTCTCCATCGCGGCCATCGCATTGGCCCGCACCACCCTCGAAAGCCCGCTGAGATTTTCGCTGCCTACGGGATTACGCTTGTGCGGCATTGCTGAAGAACCCTTCTGTCCTTTTTCAAACGGCTCTTCAGCTTCGAGCACCTCGGTCCTCTGAAGGTGGCGGATCTCGACCGCCATCTTTTCGATCGCACCGGCAATCAGGGCAAGTGCGTTCATGTACTCGGCATGTCTGTCCCTCTGAATGACCTGTGTGACCACAGGGTCGGGCTTAAGACCCAGCTTTTTGCACACAGATTTTTCAATGGATGTTGGAAGACTCGAAAAAGTGCCGACCGGGCCGGAGAGCTGTCCGTAATTTATAGTCTCCCGCGCTGTTTTCATCCTCACGAGGTTCCGCTTCATCTCTTCATACCAGAGCGCGAAGGTCAGGCCGAATGTGGTCGGTTCGGCATGAATGCCGTGGCTCCTGCCCATCTGGAGAGTGTCTTTGTATTTAACGGCGTTTGATTTTAAGACCTTCATTAACTCCTGAATGTCACGAATTATGATGTCGGCCGCCTCCCGCATCAAAAGGGCCAGGGCAGTATCTCCTATGTCTGAAGAGGTCAGGCCTTTATGGATGTAACGCGAATCAGGCCCGACATTTTCGGCAACAGAGGTCAGGAAAGCGATGACATCGTGTTTGACCGTCAGTTCGATTTCATCAATCCTCTTGATGTCGAATTTGGCCCTTTTCCGAATTGTCGCGAGGCTCTTCTTTGGTATCTCTCCCAGATGCGCCCATGCCTCGCAGGCCGCGATCTCGACATCCAGCCATTTCCGGAACTTGTTTTCGGGTTCCCATATTTTCGCCATATCAGGCCTTGAATAACGTGGTATCAAATCGGACCTCCTGATTCATTAATACAATGGAAGATTAACTATCAATATATAATTACTTGTCAGGGCCTGATGACGGTTTTCTTTTTCCGCCGGGCCTCTTTTTGCTGCCGGACAGCTTGTCGTCCAGACGCGCGATCTTGTCCAGTATACCGTTAATAAAGGACGCGGACTCTTCGGTAGAATATTTCTTGGCGATCTCGATCGCCTCATTGATTACAACAGAGCCGGGAATATCGGTCCTGTAATAAAGCTCATATGTCGCCGCGCGGATGATGTTTCTGTCAATGATCGCCATTCTTTCGATCGACCAGTTTTCAGCGGCTTTTTTTATGATCTCATCTATTTCATTTATATGATTAAGGGTGCTTGCCACAATATCACGGGCAAATTGCTTTACTTCGTCGTCTTCGGCATTGCCTTCCCAGAACTCATTCCAGACTTCTTCGGTAAAGGCCTTGCCGGTCATGTCGAGCTGAAACAGTATCTGCAGGGCGTATTCTCTGGATCGCCGCCGTTTCATAAGACAGTGATCAGTGACGAGTGATAAGTGTCAGTGGACGTCAGTTTTTTATTGGAATTATTTCTGTTCACTGTTCACTTTTCACAATTTCTTAAGAAGCTGCGCCATTTCAATCGCGACCATCGCCGCGTCCCATCCCTTGTTGCCGCTCTTGGTGCCCGCCCTCTCTACAGCCTGCTCAATGGTGTCGGTGGTTAGAACACCGAATGCAATCGGCACTCCCGAGTCCATCGAAGCCGCGGCTATGCCTTTTGCGGCTTCAGAAGCGACATATTCAAAATGAGGAGTGGCCCCGCGTATGACCGTGCCCAGACAGATGACCGCATCGTAGGATTTCTTTGAAGCGACTATCTTTGCGGTAAGGGGGAGTTCGAACGAGCCGGGGACCTTAATAACATCAATATTCTGCTCCGCGGCTCCGTGCCGTATAAGGGCATCAATTGCGCCGTCCAGCAGTTTGCCTGTGATGAAATCGTTAAAACGGCTTATGATAATAGCGAATTTAAGTCCTTTTGCCTGAAGCTCTCCCTCAAATTTTTTCATCGTGTCCTCCTGAAATTGTAAGGGCGGTAATACACCCCTGCATAATTTTAGACTTTCTCCAGCATATGACCGAGTTTTTTCTTCTTTATGGAAAGATAATTTATATTTTTGTCGTGAGGTCTGATTTCTATGGGCACTCTCTCGACAATGCTGAGGCCGTAGCCGTCTAGACCGATAAGCTTTTTGGGGTTATTGGTCATGAGGCGCATCTTCCGTACGCCGAGATTTACAAGGATCTGGGCGCCGATTCCGTAATCCCTGAGGTCCGGTTTAAAACCGAGTTTGAGATTGGCCTCGACCGTGTCGAGCCCCTGGTCCTGCAGCGCGTACGCCTTTAATTTATTGACAAGCCCGATGCCCCTGCCCTCCTGTCTCATATAAAGCAGCACCCCTTTGCCCTCTTTTTTGATCATCGCCATTGCCTTATGGAACTGGTCGCCGCAGTCGCACCTCTTTGAACCAAAGACATCACCGGTAAGACATTCCGAATGGACCCGTACAAGGACATTGTCGTCAGGCCTGATATCTCCTTTGACAAGCGCGACATTCAGCGCGTCATCTACCAGGTTCCCAAAGACGACGGCCTTGAAATCTCCGCCGAATGATGTGGGAAGGCTTGTTGAGGCGAGTCGCTGGACAAGGCATTCATTTTTCATCCTGTACTCGATCAGGTCCTTTATAGTCACCATTTTCAGTTTATGTTTGCGTGCGAACCTGGAAAGCTCCGGCACGCGGGCCATGGTACCGTCGTCGTTCATGATCTCGCAGATCACGCCGGCCGGATAAAATCCTGCCAGACGCGCCAGGTCCACAGAGCCCTCGGTCTGTCCGGCCCGCTGAAGCACCCCTCCGGGCTGGGCCCGCAGAGGGAACACATGTCCCGGTCTCGCCAGGTCTTCAGGCTTGGCCTTCGGGTGTATCGCGGCCTTGATGGTCTTTGCCCTGTCAGCGGCCGATATGCCTGTTGTGACACCCCGTCTTGCCTCAATGGAGATCGTAAAGGCCGTTCCGAAACGGGAGGTGTTCATATCGGCCATCAGCGGGAGCTGGAGTTTCTCAACTCTTTCGGGCGGCAGGGAAAGGCATATGAGCCCGCGTCCGTATTTTGCCATGAAATTTATCGCCTCGGGCGTCACTTTTTCCGCTGCTATGGTCAGGTCCCCCTCGTTTTCGCGGTCTTCGTCGTCCACAAGGATGATCATTTTCCCTTCATTGATGTCGTCAATCGCCTCATCAATGGTATTGAATTTGTATGCGCTCGCCGGTTTTGATGATTTGATTTTTGCCTTTTGGGGCGTCACCTGTTTTTTATTCATTTAGAAACCCTTTCTCTTTCAGCAGTTCCATCAGATGCGGGCCGGAGTCCTTTTTGCCCAGCAATTTCTCAACATATTTGCCTATTATATCCGCCTCGAGATTGACCCTGTCGCCGATGTCTTTGTCGCCTATATTCGTGGCAGCCGCCGTGTGAGGTATAATGGCAACACTGAATGACCGGTTGTCCACGTCGACAACAGTCAGACTTATGCCGTCAATCGCGACAGAGCCCTTCTTGACAATATATTTCAGGATGTCTGCCGGGGCGTCAAAAGTGTAAAATGTGTATTCTCCCGACTGTTTTTTACCGCGTACGGTCCCGATGCCGTCAACATGCCCGGAAACAATATGGCCGCCGAGACGGTCGCTCAGCCTCAGCGCGCGTTCAAGATTTATTTTATCGCTTATTTTCAAGTTGCCCAGACTGGTGCTGCACAGGGTTTCCGGCGATACGTCAAAGGAGATGTCTCCGTTATGCTTCGTGACCGTCAAACAGACACCGTTTACGGAAACGCTGTCGCCCAGGCGCACCTCGAACTCGGACAACGGCTTTACAGACAAAACGATACTGTTGCCCGTATTTCTAACGGCGGTTACCGTACCGAATGTTTCAACAAGTCCTGTAAACATGATTAATTATAAAGTGTCAGTGAGTAGTCTCTGTGTCAGTAAAGAGGAAAACAGCAGACACTAACAACTGACACTGTCACTGTTCTAATGTATCAGCTTCCCCAGCCTGCTCCACCTGACCTGGTTCAGAAGGTTCGCCTCAGCGTCCCAGGACCAGTACATGATAAAAGCCTTGCCCTTGATTTCATTCAGATCAACAATACCCCAGAAGCGGCTGTCATAGCTCTGGTCCCGGTTGTCTCCCATAACAAAAAAACTTCCCCTGGGGACTGTAAAGGGACCGAAAAAGTCCCGGGGCTGCCCTTCAACTGAAAGATCGTTATGTATGGTGTAAGGTTCATCGAGAGGTTCGTCGTTTATATAAACTATTTTATTCTTCACCTCTATTGTATCTCCGCCCACCGCGATGACCCTTTTGATGAAGTCCTTGCAGTCGTCCCTGAACAGGTAGAAAGGATTACCGCTGCTCCAGGCGTTGCTGAACCGGTATGAGATGTTTTTGGAGACGCTTATGCATTCCTCCTGGTCCTTGTTCTTGGGAAAAGAAAAGACTATGACGTCACCCCTTTTGGGCTGGTTGAACATAAGCACCCTGCTGTCAGAAAACGGCAAAGTAATTCCATAAGTGAATTTATTCACAAGAATGTGGTCGCCTATGAGCAGGGTCGGTATCATTGAGCCTGAAGGGATTTTAAAAGCCTGGACCACAAAGGCCCTTATCAGGAGCGCCAGAAATACGGCTATAATAATGGCTTCTACATATTCCCTCAGTTTTGATTTTCTTTTAGCCAATTACATCCTCCAAACTTTTTGTATCAGCGGATAGTGCCGGTGTCAGTTTTTTCTTTCTGACACTAACAACTGACACTTTTATTTCACCTTCAGGACCGCCAGGAACGCCTCCTGCGGGATCTCGACCCTGCCGACCATCTTCATACGACGCTTCCCTTCCTTCTGTTTTTCAAGGAGCTTTCTTTTACGGGTTATATCGCCGCCATAGCACTTTGCCAGGACGTTTTTCCTGATTGCCTTAATAGTCTCCCGTGCTATGATTTTACTCCCGATAGAAGCCTGAATTATGACCTCGAACTGCTGTCTCGGGATGACTTCCCTCAATTTTTCGGCAACCTGTTTGCCCTTATAATACGCCTTGTCCTTATGAACAATCAACGAAAGCGCGTCAACCGGTTCTCCATTAATAAGGATATCAAGCTTAATCAGTTTTGACTCCCGGTATCCGAGAAACTCGTAATCCATCGAGGCATAACCGCTTGACGAGGACTTTAGTTTATCATAAAAGTCCCACAAAATCTCATTCAGCGGAAGCTCATAAGTCACTATGATCCTGTCTTTTCCTATGTAATGGAAGTCTTTCTGGACCCCCCGTCTTTCCTGGCAGAGATCAAGGATAGGGCCAATGAACTTCGAGGGTACAAAAACGGTTGTTGTTACATATGGTTCTTCTATCCTGTCGTAT
>JBFLYJ010000008.1:0-21386 GCA_040756635.1 Nitrospirota bacterium | reverse complement strand
TTTTTTATTTGAAGGACTGCATTTCTCCACCTCATCTCCCGCAAAGATGCCCTCCAGTCCCAGAACGCTTATGTGCCGGCCCACTATTTCATCAGTCTTCCATCCGAATATATGTTCGGTGGCGAGGTTGCAGGCGGTGATTATGCATGATTCATCCACCGTAAATATGCTTTCATACACATTGTCAAGAATCGTCCTGAGATGCATCTCCTTTTCTTCCAGTGTGTGCGCCGATTTCTCCAGTCCCATATTGGCAAGTTCCAGATAAACGGTCCGGTCATAAACCCGGCGTTCCAGATCCTCGTTCAGTTTTTTGAGCGCGTCCTCGGCCTGCTTTCTTTCCACTATCTCGCTTCTGAGCGTCTGCATGACCGCAACCAGGTTCCCTTTCATGTT
Organism: Nitrospirota bacterium; assembly: GCA_040756635.1. Taxonomy (GTDB): domain Bacteria; phylum Nitrospirota; class Thermodesulfovibrionia; order UBA6902; family UBA6902; genus UBA6902. Next base: position 20,990 of record JBFLYJ010000008.1, on the reverse strand, counting down.
CTTAAAGGCGCTGGCAAGGTCTGCTATCTCGTCCCTTTTGTTATCTGTTTCAATATGCACATCAAGATCTCCTTGCGCGATGCTGACTGCCGCATTCTTCAATTTACCGATAGGCTTTGAGATCGTCCTTGAGATCAGCCACCCTATAAGGACCGATGAAAGGACCGAGAACAGTACGACTGATTTGTGCGCATTATGGGCGGATATGACTGAAGCGAGAGCCGCTTTTTGTGCTATTTCAACGTGTTCTTTTTCAATCCCCACGAGTTCTTCAGTGACGGCATCCAATCTTTCGATCACATTGGCGTACTCAAGCAGCGCCTCACGCCGGACGCCTCTTCCTGCGACTACCTCTTTAAAAAAAGTTTCCGCTTTTTCAACTATATCGTTGCGAGTCGACATTAAGTCGGCGAACAGTCCTTTTTCTTGATCATTCTTCAATGCGGCCTGGGACGTAATTTTCATGAATTCCGCAGACATTGCATCGAATTTATGAATGAACCTGTAAAACTGATCGTGGCTGTCATTATCGGCGGTCAGCATGTAAAAAACGCTCTGGTATAACGCCTCTTCTATAGTCGCGGACATCCCCTGAATCAAATACAGCTTGGGGGTCTGGAATTCCGCAATATCTTTCGGCCCTTTTTCTATAGAGTGCAAGACTATGTAGCTTGCCAGCGCAATAGACAGTCCCACGCCTGTAAAGCCGACGATCAATTTATATCTGATCTTCATTATATCGCTTATCCCTTGATCTAACCCAATTGTATCAAAAGCGCCTTGGATTTCAATAAATATTTCATCGCTTCGCTATTTGTAACATGTTCGATAAAATCGTTTCTTTAACTTTCAATCAGTTATAAATAGACCCCCTTTCAACGCCGGCATGTTGAGACAATTCTACGCCGCACGACCCCGACGGGAATTTGACGATGAAGAATAAATTACCATCCGCATTAACAACGGTAATCCGAGGGAAATCCTGGCCCCGCACACTTTAATTACGTGTTGACTTATAGGGGATAAAATGATAAATTCTGGGTACGTCCGGACTTGAAACCAATTGTAAAAAATCATATTAAGAGCATTCCGGCATTTGACGGTTGCATTGCAAAGATTATGGCGGTACTCTTAATACATAAGGCAAAGCCGACGCGTCGGCTAATATAATGAACTGGTATGCCACCCATACAAAGTCAAGGCATGAACAGTAAGACTTATTCCTTACTCCCCTACCTGGAAGCTGAGAGAGGCGGGTTTCATATGGATGTCACTCTGATTTCAGGTGACGGCGCGGCCATCGAAAGGTCGCCTTTTCCTTTTTTGACCATTACCGATACCGACCCGCTCTCGCAAATCATCGAGGCCCGGATCAGGACCGACGCCGGGAGTGGAGTTGAGAGGGTGTTTCTTTTGCTCCAGAGAGACAGCTACCTGCTGGCGAAAGATGATTTGTGGCCGGTCACCAACAGGGACGTCGAAGAGGCCTGGCAAAAGGCCTTTCCTTTCCATTCTTCGGAAAACCGTGACAATACCTTTGTCCGGCTGGCCGGTCAAATGGACGACCAGGGAAAACCCGTGCAGCTTGCGTCACTGTTTTACTGCAAGACAAGACGCCTTTTCTTTCATCCCCCGTGTCCCAAGTGCGGATCAACGCTTGGGCTGTGCAAAGACGACGACCTTTTGTCCGGAGCCGGGCTCCAGTCATATTCAGGTTCTCTGAAGAGATATCTTTACTGTGCGACCTGCACCTCAACTGGCAGACAGGAGTTTTACAGTTTTGAACCGGAGCAGACCGAAACACAGGTAACGAGGGACCGCGCTTCACTTATCAGGAAATTCAAACTGCTCATTGAAGGCAATAAAAACATAGATGGATTTCCATGTATAGGCTGCCCGAACTACAAGGACTGTTACGGTTCTGAACAGCGAGTGCTTTCAAGGATCGTCCCTTTCGCTTTTTATCCTTTTCATCTGCTTGTTTTTAAGGCCCCCTCGCTTTACGCCGCGGACTTCCTGTCCCTTGTATCAGGGGCCGCGGCCCAGGAGATCGAAACAGAACTGGAGAAAAAAGGCGAGTACGGCAGAAGTACATGCCTGAAGAACGTCCGGCAGGAAAACGCAGGCAAGGCCCCTCTCCTTTTTGATGAGGGTGACGCTAATTTCCTGGAGGTATTGTACCTTAAGCTCACTTTTCTGGCAGAGACATTTCAGGGTATATCAAGGAGCAGCTCGACTCTAAGGCATCCTGACCTTAGGCCCTCACTCGACCAGATCTGGGTAAAACTGCCTGAACAGAGCAGCCGGCTTCCATATCTGTGGGACTTCAGGGTAAAGTTCATGGGGGTTTTCAGTCAGTCGACCGGCAGAATTTCATCCGCTGACTTGCCTGCCGCGAACAGCCTGTTTTTCATGGGACTCGTCTTCTTCCATGCCCTTCTGGTCAACAGGAGGCAGGACATTTTAAAGGTATACGAAGTTCTTATGGAGCTGATAAACATGTCTTCTTCCGACAGCGGTTTCTCGTTTAATGATTATGTCCAACAAGGTGTATCTCCAACGCTGTTTGCTGTAAATATCTTCAGGGCCCCTGAAGGTAAAGAGGTAAATAAAGCGGCGCTTCCATTATGGGAGAAGGCGCTCGCATCGGGCTGGTCGGTATTAAACGCGGGGTATCGTCCTTCGGATACCTTTTCACCGGATAATTTCCTTGAGCAGCTTGATGAATTGAGAAGAGAGGTCAGAGATCGACTCTTCGCAGCACCTACCGGTTATGAAAAGCAGCCCGCGCGGGAAGATGAAAAAGCGATATCTGAAATATTGAAGAAAATTTATGACAAATGGAGTTCAGCAGAGGAAGAAGCGTCCACCGAGACGGTCGTTCTTACCCCTAAAGCCGCCGAGATAAAGTCCGCCCCTCCTGCTGAAGAAAATGAAGCGCTCGCCGGGACCGTGATAATTTCTCCCGGGGTACCGCCCGCTTCAGGTCCGGCCGTTCCCGTGCAGCCGGACAAAGAAGATGAGATCCTGACGGAAACAGTCATCATATCACCCCAGGCGATGAAGGACACGTTAAAGCCATCGGAGGCAGCAGCGCAAAAAAAACCGGACACAGTCCCTCCTGAGACTGTTATTATATCAGCCAAAGACGCGGCCGCTACATTAAGGCCTGAAGCTTCACCGGCAGCAGAGTCTTCCGCAGCCGCGGGACCTGCAGAGCAGAAAAAGAAAAAAGAACAGGATTTTCTTGCTGAGACCTTAATCATCAGGCCGGGCGAATTGAAGGGAAAAGGAAAGAAATGAAGCCAGAGACAGTCCCGATCTCCGAAGCATCGATCGCCGATGAAATAAGGGCAGTATATAATTCCGGCGCTCAGGCACCGGAAGACCGGATAGAGTCTCTTCTTGAGGAGAAATTAAAGGGGCTTTCACCGGCCGACAAACTGGCATTTGTCGGGACGCTTATCAATGCTTTTGAATTACCTTCCGGCCGCGCTCCGGTTGCTGGATTACGTCAAAAGGAAATGTCGCGTCTGATTTCCCTGTTGCTTGGGAAAGACGTTGCGGTCGAAAATCTCCCTGCTGAAGAACTTTTAAACAAGTTGTCCCAGTCGCTTAACACTGTCTTTGACAGTCTCAACCAGATCGTCGGCGTGATCAACACCACGCTTCTGGGCGAAAGAGTCGAGCTGGCCACTATCAGGCAGGTCATAGGTTCCGACATGAAAAGCGGGGAAGACCATGACCCCCTGCAGATCTACCTGGACCAGATACAGGAGGCCTTTCTTGTGGCACACCGCGCGTTTCAGCAGGCAGCCGGTGACAAGATAAGACAGGTCCTTAAAGAGCTGGCCCCGGAGAGCATTTCCTCGGCAGCCGGAGGCGGTTTCAAGTTCGGGCCTATGCGCAAGGCGGAATACTTTGATGTCTATACGGAGAAATTCGATGCCTGTAAAAAATGGCTCGACTCCGGGTGGGCGGTGGAAGAGCTGTTAAGGGAATTCGAAAAAATCTGTCAGAAAACATATAGAACGAAAACAAGGAGTATGCCATGAGAAAAAGCATCAAGACGCTGCTGGTCCTTTCTTTTGTCCTTACCATCGTCTCCTGCGCCTCGGCGCCGAAATACGTTTATAAAGAAGAGGCGATAAAACTCCGCTTAAAGAGCGGGCCGGACGTTAACCTCTATGACCGCAAGGCCCACACGCTCCTTTTATGCGTTTATCAACTGAAGGACCCGAATGCGTTCAACCAGTTGTTTGATGAAGAGGAGGGCATATCCAAACTGCTGGAGTGCAGCCGCTTTGACCCGAGCGTCATGAGTTCAAAAAGAATCGTCCTGCAGCCTAATGAAGAGACGACCAAGACACTCGACAGGTCCGAGGGTACGAAATACGTGGGCATCGTGGCGGGCTATTTCCAGATGGAGAAGAAAAATATAATGCGGCTGATCCCGGTCCCTCTCGGCATGCTTTCCGGCAGTCCTCAAAATATGGACATCGGACTGTATCTGGGGCCTAAAGAGATACAGGACATCGGGGGGAAATAATGGACATCCAGAGACCGCTGTTTTGGCACCAGGGACTTTTTTTACAGCCGCAGCATTTCCAGCTCCTTGATCAGTCATTAAGGACCCATATCAGCACAGTACACAACAACCTTCATCCCCATTTCTGGGGCCTGGGTGGAATCGACATCCAGCAGGCCGCCCTCGGCACGGGATCATTTAAACTGCAGGGAGGCAGCTTCCTGTTTCCTGACGGCTCCTTCGTCGTCCTGCCCGGCAACGCGGTGGCCGAATCCCGTTCGTTTACCGGCGCGTGGGGGGAAGGAGGCAAGCCTTTGCGCGTCTACGCAGGGCTGAAAAAGTGGAACCCCTCCGGCGGGAACGTCACGGTCATTGAGAAGTCGGAGTCGCTCGCCGGGGTGACCACGCGCTTTATTTCAAAGGCCGACCCTGAAGAGATAAAGGACCAGCATTCTGAAGGTCCTCTTGGTCAGGTAAAGACACTTCATTATGTGATTAGAATATTCTGGGAAAGCGAGGCGGACCAGCTCGGCGATTACGACGTTGTACCCATAGCGCAGCTTGAAAGGTCCGGGGACGAGATCAGGCTCTCGCAGAGCTTCATACCGCCCTGCCTGTCGATATCAGGATCAGACCCGCTGACGCGTCTGATAAGAGACATAAGGGACCAGATCACGTCCCGGAGTTACCAGCTTGAAGAGTACAAGAGACAACGCGGAATACAGACCGCGGAATTCGGTTCAAGGGACATGGTCTATCTTCTGGCGCTGAGGTCGCTGAACAGGTATGTGCCGCTTCTTCTGCATTATACCGAGACGAGACAGGTACATCCCTGGGCAGTGTACGGGACATTGAGACAGCTTATCGGAGAACTGTCATCCTTCTCTGAAAAGGTCAATGTCCTGGGAGAGTGTAAAGATGATGACATTGCCCTTCCACCGTATAATCACCGCGATCTGTGGGAGTGTTTTTCAACGGCCCAGGGCCTGATATCAAGACTCATAGATGAAATCACCGCAGGCCCGGAATACGTGATACGTCTGGTTTACGACGGTACTTATTATGCCGCTGACCTGAAACCCGCGATCTTTGAAAGCAGTAACAGGTTCTATCTTACATTCAGGACTGCATCCGATCCGAAGCCGGCACTCCAGTCCCTGACGTCGATAGCAAAGTTGAGCGCGCGGGAACACCTGCCGATTCTGATCGCGCGCGCCCTTCCCGGCATAGGACTGGAACACCTTCCCGTCCCTCCGCAGGAGCTGCCGCGCAGGGCCAACACCATATATATCGCAATCGACCATCACAGCGACCAGTGGAATTTCGTGACAAAGGGCAACAACATCGCCCTTTACTGGGACAGCGCCCCGGAAGACCTGGAAGTGGAGATGATGGTTGTGGGGAGGCAATAGGGTTATATTAATACCCCTCTTTGAAAAAGAGGGGGTAGGGGAGATTTACAATTGAATACGCTTATTTCAAAATCCCCCTTCATCCCCCTTTTCCAGAGGGGGAAATAAAAAGCGGGATCTTCATAAAGGAGCATGACATGCATCTTACTGATTGTTTCATGGAGCTGGTGGCATACGTGGCCTACTTTAAAAAGACAGTGCATACCAAGCAGCCGCCTTTTGAGCAGGTAAAAGCCGACGTCACGCGCCTGCTCACGCAGAGTGAGCAATGTCTCAGAAAAGGGCTCTATACTCAGGACGATTTTGATCAGGCCCGTTTTGCCGTATGCGCGTGGGTGGATGAGGTGATGCTCGGTTCCGCGTGGTCGCACAAGGGTCTTTGGCAGAGAGAAATGCTGCAGCGCGTCTATTATAATACCGCCGAGGCAGGAGAGGAATTCTTTGAGCGCCTCAATAAAGTGGGACTCCATCAAAGAGAGGTCAGGGAGGTTTATTATCTGTGTCTTGCCCTGGGATTCATGGGCCGGTACGGTCACAAAGGCGACGAATTTCTCCTCGAACAGCTTAAGGCCTCTAACCTCAAGATACTGGCCGGCAGTTCGGTGGGGGTCCCTTCCATCGAAAGGGCGGACCTCTTTCCCGAGGCGCACTCGGCGGCGCCGGTGGACATGGGGCCGCAAAAACAGAAATTCCGGTTCTCCGTTTTTAACATTATTGCGCTGGCGGCGCCGTTTGCGCTCTTCTTGCTGCTCTTTATAATTTACAGATTTTCATTAAGCGGCATAGGAGAGAATTTTTTAAATACTTTACAAAGATAAATACAAGGAGGTACACCCCGGCTAAGGTTGCTTATGTCCCCTCTTTTACAAAGAGGGGGATTATCCAGTCCTCTCGTAACTGAATGGGTATAAAAAGGAACGAAATCATGAAAGATACTTTACTCAAAGTCCTTAAGATATCACTCATAGTCATAACCGTATTACTGGTTGTCCTGCTTGTCTTCGGCATCACTCTCAGCCTTGACTGGCCCTGGTGGGTCGGTTTCTTTTTACTGCTGGCCCTGGTCGGGATAGGTATCGGCGTTATCTTCCTGAGGAAGATCCTACTTCGGAAAAAGGAGCAGCAGTTCGTCGATCAGGTCATTGCCCAGGACGAGGCCCGGCTGAAGGCGGCCTCAGGCAAGGAGAAAGATGAATTAAAAGACCTTCAGGCCCGCTGGAAAGAAGCGGTCGAAGCGTTGAGGCGTTCCCACCTGAGGAAATACGGTAATCCGCTGTATGTCCTGCCGTGGTACCTGATCATGGGTGAAAGCGGTTCAGGCAAGACCACGTCCATAAAAAGCGCCCGCCTGTCTTCTCCTTTCGTGGAAGTCACGCACACCTCAGGGATATCAGGCACGAGAAACTGCGACTGGTGGTTCTTTGAACAGGCCATTATTATCGACACCGCCGGACGATATGCCATTCCTGTAGATGAAGGTAAGGACAAGGAGGAGTGGCAGGGATTTCTTAACCTCCTGGTCAAATACAGAAAGAAGGAACCGCTTCACGGTCTCATAGTGACCGTGGCGGCGAATAAACTACTGGAGGGATCCGCAGAGACCCTGGAACAGGACGGGAAGAACATACGCCGCAGGATAGATGAACTCATGAGGGTACTCGGAATAAAGTTCCCTGTCTATGTCCTCGTCACCAAGTGCGACCTGATTCAGGGGATGACCAAATTCTGCGACCATCTGCCCGAGGAGAGCACAGGGCAGCCGATGGGAGTCATGAATTCCGACCTGTCAAAAGACGTCGGCTCCTTTATCAAACACGCGATGAACACTGTCGGAGAGCGTCTGAGAAACCTCCGGATACTTCTGCTTAATAAACCTGAAGCCGGCGGCGTGGACCCCGGGCTTCTCCTCTTCCCAGAAGAGTTTGAGAATCTCTCTATCGGCATAGACGCGTTCATGAAAGGGGCATTTCAGGAGAACCCGTATCAGGAGACGCCTGTGCTGCGCGGTCTTTACTTCAGCAGCGGCCGCCAGGAGGGAAGCCCCTATTCCCACTTCCTGAACAGACTCGGACTTATCGGCGAAAAGGAGGTGCTCCCCGGCACAAGCAAGGGGCTCTTTCTGCATGACTTTTTCTCGAAGATCCTTCCGGGAGACAGGGGCCTGTTCGCACCCACAAGGAAAGCGGTTGAATGGCAGACGCTTACCCGTAACCTCGGCCTTGTATCATGGGTGATAATAGGCATCGCCATATGCGGCCTGCTCAGTTTCTCATTCGTGAAGAACCTAAGGACGCTGAGAGGCGCTTCGCATGAATTCACCAAGCCCCCGGTAATGCAGCGCGACTTCATGGCCGACCTCGTGACCATGAACCGTTTCAGCAACGCCATCCTCAAGGTCGAAGAGCAGAACCGGGGCTGGTGGATCCCGAGGTTCGGACTAAATGAAAGCATAAATGTCGAGAAAGGCCTCAAGGAAAAATACTGCGACCAGTACAGAAACGGCTTCCTTTCGCCACTGGACAGGCGGATGAGGGAAACCACGCTCATCACCCTTTCAGCAGGCACGCCTGACGAAGTCATCGGTCAGTACATCGTGCATTTCACAAGGCGTATTAATCTGCTGAAGGCGCGCCTGGACGGAGAGGACGCCGAAGCGATCAGGGCAAGACCGCAGCCGTCCCACGTGGCCCTGTTGTCCACCGTAGGGGAAGACGTGTCCGCCGACGCCAGGCAGACGTTCGGACGTCTTTACTTCAATTATATTATCTGGAGGACGGACATCGGCGAGATCAGCAAGGAGATCGATATTTTTCAGTCATGGCTGAAACAGATGATCGCGCTCAAGCCGGGAGTACCGTTGTGGCTCGCGGCCAGTGTCAATGGGGAAGGCTCTGTCGCGCCGCTCACCCTGGGAGATTTCTGGGGAGGAACATCTACAGCGGACGAAGTGGTTGTACCGCCCGCGTTTACCAGTAAAGGCAGGGAGACGGTCGATTCGCTGATTGGCGAAATCGAAGCCGCAGTTGCCGACCCGCTGGTGTTCTCCGGCCGCAAGCAGGAGTTCGGCAGATGGTACAGGAGCAGGAGCCTGGAATCCTGGGAGGCCTTCTGCAGCGGATTTTCAAAAGGCAAGGCCAGGCTCAGGACAAAAGAAGAGTGGCAGAAGAAGGCCTCTCAGATGTCAACCGATGAAGGGCCGTATTTCGCGCTTATTAATAAAATAGCAACTGATCTCAAGCCTCTTGCTGTAGAGGGCAGCGTGCCATCATGGCTGTCACAGGTATTTGAGGTCCAGTCCGCCCGGAGCAAGGGCGTAATCGCCAAGGCAGCTGATAAAAGCAAAGGAGTCATAGAGACTGTGGAGAAGAAGCTCGGCCGTGACTCTGGAGACGCCGCGGGCGCGAAGTTGTCAGCCATAAGCGCGGCAAGCCAGTATCAGGACGCGCTGAACGCGGTCACCGCGGTCACCGCCTCAAGCAACCAGGCGTATCAGATGACCATTACCACGTTTACAGAAGACCCCGCAGCGGGACAGTCACCTTTTTACAAGGCCCGCCGGGCCGCGGACAGCCTCAAATACGCAGTCGCGGAAGGAGCCGCATCCGATATAGTACGCAATTTAATATCAGGCCCATTTGATTTTCTCTGGGAATATGCCCTCATAGAGACGGCATGCGCACTTCAGGGACAGTGGGATGAAAAGGTCCTTGCTGAAGTGCAGGGCGCGTCCGGACAGCAGGGTGTGGAGCTGATGCTCGGCCAGGACGGCTTTGCCTGGAAATTCGTCAAGGAGACTGCGGCCCCGTTCGTCAGGTTCATGCAGAGCGCAGGATACGCCCCTGTCGAACTTTTCGGAAGAGGGGTGCCTTTCAGACCCGCGTTTTTCAGCTTTCTCAAGCATGGCGCCAGCGCCCGCGCCGACGCAATTACGAAACAGAGCTACAACATAACAGTAAAGGGCCTGCCCACCGACGCCAACCAGGACGCGAAGATAAAGCCCCATGCCACGCATCTTGACCTTCAGTGCGCGGACGGCACGGTAAGTTTAAATAATTACCATTTCCCGGTAAGCAAGACCTTTGTCTGGTCGACCCAGACCTGCGGCGACACGGTCCTTAAAATAGACATCGGCAATCTCGTGCTCACAAAAGTATACAGCGGGCCGCAGGGATTTTCGGACTTCCTGACGGAATTTCAGTCTGGTTCCAAGTCGTTTAATCCGGAGGATTTCCCCCAGCAGAGCGGGGAACTGCAGAAGCTCAGAATTAAATATATCAAGGTAAATTACGGTTTCAAGGGCATCCAGGATGTAGTCGGCAAAGCAATGTCCCGTCCGGGTGAGATCGTAAGGAGCATAGCAGAATGCTGGGGCACATAAAATCCTCACAACTCTGGAGCTGGGCCGCTTACGGCAAACACCCTTCAGCCAGGGACTATATTAACGTGGGGCAGGATTCCCCTATAGCAAAGGGCTTTTCCGGCTGGGTGGATTCCGGGTACGAGAAACTGGGCGGCAGGAAAAACTCCGCGCATGACCAGGTGGCTTGGCGCTTCTGGGCGAGGGGTGCGGAAAAGGAACATATTGTGTGCGGGCTGGTCAAAGACAGCAGCGACATGGTGGGACGCCATTACCCCCTTCTGATCATAGGGACCGGGGCGCTCAAAGACTGGGAAAATCGATGGGACCTTATGCCCATTGTATGCGAAAAACCCTGGGGACAGCTCGAATACGCGTCGGCCCGGATGGTACAGGACATCCATATCCTGGAGAAGGAAATACAGAGCATAAGACCGCCTTGTCCGGAATGGACTGAACACGAGACTTCCAGAAAGAAACTGGTCGACTCGCTCACCGGAATCGGACATGGCAGAAATGATCTGGATGACATGAAGAACAGGGCTGCGGGTCTGTCCGGCAGAGAGGAAGCCTATATCAGCCTGGACAATAAGATATTTCAGGACCGGTTCGCGCTCATAAACTGCTGGCACATGTTTCTGAAGAGCGGCAGTAAGGGAGCTCCGAACACGGTATTTATCGGAGGGACATTCGAACGCTCTTACATGGTTATATTCAACCGGCCCATTAAAACAGATGACTTTATTGATATCTGGTCTTTAGACAGCGCTGGGGCAAGAGAGGACGGGTCGCTGGTCAACAGATGAATAACAATTGAAAAATGGGGAGTAAAGACTTTTTTCAATTTCTCACTTCACAGCTTTTATATTATGTAGTACCATGTTATATATATAGTATTTCATATTGACGTTGACCGTAAATTCTGTTAAGATTCAACACGCAAGGCGTTATAACCGTTACGGCTTTAACCTGTAAACGATTTTCATTACTAAATGGACGCTAAAGAACTCATCAGGGCGGGAAGGTTATCTGAAGCGCGCACTCAATCAATAGAAGAGGTCAAGGCCTCTCCTGCTGATGCAGGGAAGCGTACCCTGCTGTTTCAGATCCATTGCCTCTGCGGAGAATGGGACAAGGCCGAACGCGACCTTGATATAATCGCCGCGATGGACGTCAAGAGGGAGGCAGGCGTCCAGGTTTATAAAAACCTGGTGAGCGCTGAAAAAGAGCGGCTCGAGATCTTCCGGAGCAACCTCCGGCCTTCTTTCATTCCCGGCACCCCGGCCTATATAGAAACCTACTATGCCGCCCGTGAAAAACTCGTCGGCAAAAAAATCGAAGAGGCGGCAGAGCTTTTCAACCGTGTCGACTCGCAGACTCCTGTGATTTCCGGAACAATAAACGGCAAGGACTTCGCCGGGATAAAAGATACCGACATATATGTCTCCCGCTTCCTCGAAGCATTCGCTCACGAGCGTTATATCTGGGTCCCCTTTGAAGCGGTCAGGGAGCTTACCATTACTCCTCCGAAGACCCTTTTTGATCTCATATGGGCCCCTGCCGTAATCACAACATGGAAGGGGCTTGCTCTCAACTGCTTTCTGCCTGTGCTCTATGCGGAGTCCTTTCTCAATGAAGACGACCATATAAAACTCGGAAGGATAACGGACTGGGAAAAGCTCGGCGGCCCATTTGATAAGGGTATGGGCCAGCATGTATACGAGATAGGCGGAGATGAGGTCGCGATACTGGAAATACGTGAAATGATATTCAATCCCCCCGCTGAGGTGAAAGATGAAAAGAAAGATTGACATGGAGGCGATACTGGCGCCTATCGCCGGGGGAAATCCGGCCGGCGATGACCTCCGCTATACCCCCGTCTATGACAACATCAAGGAGGCCAGAAGAGAAGACGAGTTTATTGATCCTTCTGCCGCCGAACGTGATATCAAGCGGGCCGAATGGGACAAGGTGCTCCAGATATGCACTGACGCCCTTTCAAACAAGACCAAGGACATTCAGATAGCCGCGTGGCTGACCGAAGCGCTCATTATGACTGAAGGTTTTGAAGGGCTTGCCGCCGGACTTAAAATAATAAACACCTTTCTGACTCAATACTGGGACAGTGTGTATCCGGCGATAGAAGACGGAGACCTTGATTTCAGGTCAGGCCCCATAGAATTCATGAATGATAAATTGTCCCTCAGCATAAAGCAGGTCCCGGTAACCGACATAAAGGACACACCGGGATACTCGTGGTATCAATGGCAGGAGTCGCAGCTGGTAGGCTACGAGACAGGCACCCGCAACCAGTACGGCGACGTGGATGAAGGCAAAAAGCAGCGCAGGGATGAGCTTATTGCCGAGGGGAAACTGACCGCGGAGGACTTTGATATCGCTGCTCAGCGTACGTCAAAGGCATATTATAATGCTCTTACCGAGACACTGAACACATGTCACGAAGAATTCAGGACGTTTGACGCCGCCCTGGATGAAAAGTTCGGTCCCAACGCACCCAGAGTCGCTGAAATAAGGGAAGCCATAGAGGCCTGTGAAATGCTTGCCTCAAGGCTCCTGAGCAAGAAACGAGAGGTCGAACCCGACCCCGCTCCCCTGCCGCAGGCAGAGGAAGCGGAGGTCCCGCAGTACGAAGAAACAGAAAGGGGGGAGGGAGAGATGCAGCCATTGCCCCAGACCGCTGCCGGGCCGCTGCCGGCAATCCGTATCTCCGATACAGGTTCCATTGAAAAGGCCTTATGGGAAGACTCGTTAAAGAAGCTGAAGGAGGGTGGAATAAAAAAGGCCCTGGACCAGCTTTACGCTGCCGCCTGCAGCATGCCGTCGGTGAGGGAACAGAACCGCTACCGGCTCCTGATGACCAAACTCTGCCTCAGGGCGGAGAGGCCCGATCTCGCGAGACCGATAGTGGAGCAGCTGCACGCGCTTATCGAAGAGCTGCATCTCGACCGCTGGGAATCGCCCATGTGGATCGCCGAGGTGCTTGAGGCACTTTATCAGTGTCTGACAGCAGGTGAACCTTCTGAAGACGACATGGCCAGGGCACGGGAGCTGTTCAGGAAGATATGCACGCTGGACGTTACAAAGGCGCTTATTTACAAGACTTGACGAGTAGGGGCGTATTGCATACGCCCCTACATTTTATTTAACGATATAACCACCCTGCTCCGGCAGGGACAAATAAGGAGGAAAGATTATGGCCGAAAGTTTACAGCATAAACTCGACAGGGTAAGGTCACCCAGGGTCCAGATAACGTATGACGTGGAGATCGGCGACGCGATAGAGATGAAGGAGATCCCCTTTGTGGTCGGCGTGCTTGCGGACCTCTCAGGTAAGCCGGATGAAGCTCTTCCAAAGCTGAAGGACAGGAAATTCGTCGAGATCGACCGCGATAATTTCAACAAGGTCCTGGAAGGAATGAAACCGAGGCTGGCCTTCAAGGTCGATAATAAACTGACGGACGACAATACAAAGCTGGCGGTGGAACTCCGCTTCAAGTCGATTGATGATTTTCATCCTGAACAGGTCGCTAACCAGATAACCCCGGTAAAGAAGCTGGTTGAGGCCAGGCGCAAACTTTCCGAACTCCTGAACAAGCTCGACGGCAACGACAAGCTGGACGAACTGCTCCAGAACGTCATCGCCAGTACGGACAACCTGAAGAAACTCGGTGAAGAAGCGGGAGTCAAGAAAGAAGAAGATAAAAAAGAATAATAATTCTGATATATATTTTTTCAAGGAGGTAGAACATGGCTGAAAAAGAAGGACAAGCCGCGCCGGAGTCAGCTCAGGCGGAAACAAAAGAAGCAAAGGGCCTGCTCGACCAGATAATCGACGAAGGTCGCATGGCCCGGGGGGAGAGCCAGAAACAGTGGGCAAGGGACGTTATCACTGAATTCGTCAGTGAAATCATGGAAGGCGTCATAACGGTCTCCAAGGACACCGAAGCCATGATCAATGCGAGAATCGCCCAGATAGACAGTCTTATATCAAAGCAGCTCAATGAGGTCATGCATAATGAAGAGTTCCAGAAGCTCGAGGCCTCATGGCGGGGACTGCACTACCTCGTGTCTCAGACCGAAACAGGCGAAAAGCTCAAGCTGCGTGTAATGAATGTCTCCAAGAAAGACCTTCTCAAGGACATGGAAAAGGCGAGCGAGTTCGACCAGTCGACCCTATTCAAGAAGATTTACGAAGAAGAGTTCGGCATGTTCGGCGGTTCAGCCTACGGAGCGCTGATAGGCGATTATGAGTTCAGCAGTCATCCGCAGGACCTTTCACTGCTGGAGAAGGTGTCCCAGGTGGCAGCAGCGGCCCATGCGCCGTTTATATCCGCTGCAGGCTCTCAGATGTTCAACCTGGACAGTTTCACGGAACTCGGGGCCCCCCGCGATATGGCCAAGATCTTTCAGAGCGCGGAGTACGCCAAATGGAAGTCCTTCCGCGAGTCGGAAGACTCAAGATACACGGCCCTGACCATGCCCCATATCTTGATGCGCCTTCCATACGGCAAGGCAAATGTACCGGTCGAGTCATTCGATTACGAGGAAGATGTTGAGGGCACCGTGCATAATAAATACCTCTGGGGGAATGCCGCTTACGCGCTGGGCGCCCGCCTTACGGACGCGTTCGCCAAGTATCACTGGTGCGCTGCTATCAGGGGGGTGGAAGGCGGCGGCCTTGTGGAGGGTCTGCCTGTCCATACGTTCAAGACTGATGAGGGGGATGTCGCCCTCAAATGCCCGACCGAGATAGCGATTACCGACAGGAGGGAAAAGGAACTGGCGGACCTCGGGTTTGTCCCGCTAGTGCACTGCAAGGGGACCGATTACGCGGCCTTCTTCAGCACTCAGACAGCCAACAAGCCGAAACTTTACGATACGCCTTCTGCAAGCGCCAATGCCAAACTCTCATCTCAGCTGCAGTATATACTTGCGGTGTCGAGGTTTGCCCATTATCTGAAGTCCATGATGAGGGACAAGATAGGCAGTTTTATGAGCAGAAAGAACGCTGAGGATTTCCTTAACCGCTGGATCGCCAACTATGTGCTTCTTGATGACAACGCAGGCCAGGACCTGAAGGCCAAATACCCGCTGCGTGAAGCGAGGGTCGATGTCACTGAAGTCCCCGGCAAACCCGGCGTATACAGGGCAGTAGCGTTCCTTAAGCCGCACTATCAGCTGGATGAACTCACCATATCCCTGAGGCTGGTTTCGGAACTTCCGCCTCCGGCGAAAGGATGATATAATGTTTGGACCACTAAAAACAATCAAGCAAAAAGGAGGTAATAATTATGCCGATTGATGCATTTTTGAAAATTGACGGGATCCCGGGGGAGAGCACCGATGACAAGCACAAAGACTGGATAGAAGTATTGTCATACAGCCACGGGGTGTCCCAGATGGCATCCGCAACAGCCAGTTCATCCGGAGGCGCCACAACGTCCCGTGCCGATTTCCAGGATTTCTCCATAGTAAAGGAACTGGACAAGTCAACGGCGAAGATAGCGCAAGCGTGCTGCGAAGGCACTCATATCAAAGAAGTGACCCTTGAGCTCTGCCGCGCCGGTGGTGACAAGCTGAAATATATGGAATACAAGTTGAGCAACTGCATTATCAGTTCCACGTCCGTTGGAGGCGGCGGGGGGGGCTTACCTACCGAATCGGTCACATTTAACTACGGAAAGATACAGTGGACGTACATCCAGCAGAAGCGCGAGGACGGTTCAGGCGGAGGACAGATAGCGACCGGCTGGGACCTCCAGAAAAACAAGAAGATATAACCCGGCCGCTGGATGAAACAGGACCAGCAGAGCATTCAGGCATCCGTACTGGACAGGCTTATTGATAATGAACCCGATGTTTCGCATGAGCCTGTCCAGAGCCGTGTCTACAGTGTTGCGCAGATCAGGGCGTCAGTGGTAAGGGACCTTGAAAACCTTCTGAACACCAGACGGAACATCCTCCCCCTTCCTGTTGAGTACAGGGAACTTAACAGTTCACTGTTTGTCTACGGCCTTCGTGACTTTACGTCCAAAGACCCGAGAAGTCCGTCCGTAAAACAGCAGCTGCGCGCCGATGTTGAAAAGACTATTGCGCGCTTTGAACCCAGGCTCAAAAACGTAACGGTGCACATTGAGGCCACCGACAAGAGCGAGCGGAACATCCGGTTCAGAATTACGGCCCTGCTCTTTGCCGACCCGATCACCGAGCCGGTGGCGTTTGACACATATTTTGATATCAACCGGGGGGAGTACGTGATATCAAAATAGGAATGTCATAATCGTTTCAACCGCTTGAGCAGCTTGAAAAGCTTGACCGGATCAGGCGGTTCAAGCTGTTGAAACCTTTGGAACTGTTTTTTAAAAAATGGACGACAAGCTCTTAAATTACTACGAACAGGAACTCACCTTCATACGCGAGATGGGG
Source organism: Nitrospirota bacterium (assembly GCA_040756635.1). GTDB lineage: Bacteria > Nitrospirota > Thermodesulfovibrionia > UBA6902 > UBA6902 > UBA6902. The sequence goes on along the minus strand of JBFLYJ010000008.1, from coordinate 4,246 downwards.
GCGGAATTCGCAAAGAAATATCCCAAGATCGCGGGGAGGCTTCTCCTTGAGCCGGACAAGTGCGAAGACCCTTTTACCGAACGTATAATTGAAGCCTTTGCGCTCATAAGCGGACGCATTCATAAAAAGATCGATGACGATTTCCCGGAGATATCCGAGTCCCTGCTCAATGTTATTTACCCGCATTATAACAGCCCTATTCCCTCCATGTCGGTCGTCAGGTTCGATCCGATAAGACAGAACATTCCACCTTCAGGCTACACAATAGAAAAGAACGCGATGCTCTATTCTAAGCCTGTCGGCGGCACCCCCTGCCAGTTCCGCACGTGTTATCCGGTGACTCTCTGGCCCCTTGAGGTGAGCAAGGCGGGACTTCAGGACCCGAAGAAACCGGTAAAAGACGCCCGGCAGGCGGTCGTTATTCAGCTTAAGACATTCAATAACCTGGACATATCTCAGCCGGGGTGCGGCAGCCTGCGATTTTTTCTCAACGGTCCCTCGCAGCACGTGTTTCATCTGTATGAGCTTTTATTGAATAACGTCTGTCATATTGAGTGTGAGTTCAAAAATAAAAAAGGACAGAGGGAGGTCATACCGCTGTCGCCGTCTGATATACTGCCCGTGGGTTTCGGACCTGGAGAAGGTATGCTGCCCTACTCTGAAAGGTCTTTCCCCGGATATATACTGCTCTTTGAGTATTTCTGTTTCCCCGAGAAATTCCTCTTCTTTGATTTCACCGGTCTTGATGCGGTCAGAAAGTCGGCCGCGGGAGACACTCTCGATATATGGATTTACCTGGACAAAATTCCCAAATCAAACCTGGTCGTCAATGAAGACACTTTTTGTCTTAACGCGTCGCCGGTAGTAAATTTATTCAAGCGGGTGGCTGAGCCGGTGCGCGTCGAGCATATGAAGACCAGTTATCATGTAATCCCAGACCTCAGGCGGCGCCACGCGACTGAAATATACAGCATAGACAGGGTCTCATCAACTTCCTCTTCCTCTCCGGGACAGGAGGTTGAGTTTAAACCCCTTTACTCGCTCAGACACCACGCCGATGAGGATTACGGCAGAGGGCGCAGCGCCTTCTGGCATATGCATCGCGCTCCCTCAGGACTGAAAGGCGATAACGGGACCGAAATATACCTTTCATTTGCGGACCTGGATTTCCGGGCAGTCGATCCTGAGGCCGAGATACTCTCTGTCCAGATCACGTGCTCCAACCGCGACCTGCCTTCGCGTCTCCCTTTCGGGGACCAGGGGGGCGACTTTGATATGGAAATAGCGGCCCCTGTCACGGCTGTCACCTGTCTCATGAAACCGACCGGCGTGCGCCGGCCCTCCCTCGGCGGGGCACTGCAGTGGCGGCTCATTTCTCACCTATCGCTGAATTACCTTTCAATCGTCCAGGGAGGTGAAGATGCGCTTCGGGAAATACTGAGGCTTTATGATTTTGACAACTCCCCTTCCACGAGACAGCAGATAAACGGTATCGTCTCTCTGAAATCTGAACACACCATAAGAAGGGTCAGGACCTCTTTCTGTCGTGGGGTGCGTGTGACCATTGAATTTGACGAAGACAAATACGTCGGGGCAGGACATTACCTGTTTGCGAGCGTGCTGGAGAGGTTTTTAGGCCAGTATGTATCGGTCAACTCCTTCTCGCAGCTCGCGATAAAGACAGTGCAACAGAAAGAGGTGCTTAAAGAGTGGCCACCCAGAAGCGGCAGTCAGATACTGCTCTGAAAAACCGGCTGTTTGAGGAATTCTACAGGTTTTCCTTTTTTAAGGCAGTAGGCCTGCTGGAAAATCTGTCGCCTGACAAAAAGCCCCTGGGAAAGACCGTTGTGCCCGGAGAAGAAGCTGTGCGCTTCACCTCAAAGCCCGGCCTTTCATTTCCTGCCAGCGATATCTCAATGATCGGGCAGACCGACGGCAGCAGACCTGTGGACATGCAGGTGACGTTCATGGGCCTGGTCGGGCCGTCAGGGGTACTGCCCCACTGTTATAATGAGCAGGTGGTCGAACGGCTGCTGAAGAAAGACCACAGTCTGATGGCCTTTTATGACATGTTCCACCACCGACTTATTTCGCTTTTCTACCTGGCATGGAAGAAATACCAGCTAACCGAGAATTACCTTCCTGAAGCGGAAGACAGGATATCATCCTACATACTATGCCTGGCAGGCATGGGCACTCCCGGTCTTCTGCCCTCAGGCGGCCTCCGCAGCAAACCGCTCGTGAATTTATTCAGCGGTCTGCTTTCCAAGGCAGCGCCGTCAGCCTGTGCAATAGAAGCCCTGATCGGGTATATCTCTGGTGCCGAGGTAAAAGTAGAGCAGTTTATCGAACGCATGCTGCCGATCAGCCCGGAAGACCGGACACGCATAGGTATGGCAAACGAACAGCTCGGTGTTGACGCTGTTTGCGGCAGCCATACGGCTGATGTCCAGTCAAAATTCAGGGTGGTCATCGGGCCGGTAAAATACAATACCTTTCTCCATTTGCTGCCCGGCGGCGAAATGCTCCGTCCCATATTCTCTTTGGTAAAGAGCATGGCCGGGATTGAGTATGAATTTGACGTACGTGTACTCCTCGCGCGCGGCGAAGTGCCCGCCTGCACACTCGGGTCCGGGCATCCATTGCTGGGAGAAACCACCTGGGTCTTTAGTCCCGGGTTTACCCTTGAGACAGAACCGTACGCGACATTTCAGGAGGCGGATGCGTGAGAAGATGACATTATAAAAATCTCCCCAACCCCTCTTTACCAAAGAGGGGACTACTCCCCCTTTAGCAAAGGGGGAAGAAGGGGGATTTTTCGATATAAGTTTAAGTTCATAATTCAGTAACTTATTATAGTTCAATAAAAGGAGTCACCCATGCCTAAATCAAACGTCAAGTCCCTCATAGGGAAGCTCAACGAGACATGCCGCAAGGCACTTGAGTCTGCCGCCGGCCTATGCCTTTCCCAGACCCATTATGAGGTGGACATCGAGCACTTCCTGATCAAACTGCTTGAGATGCCGGACACCGATGTACAGAAAATACTCAGACATTTTGAGATCAATGAGACCCGTCTGATCAATGAACTGACCAGGACCATGGAAGGGTTCAAGACCGGGAATGCCAGGACCCCTGCCCTGTCACCGCGAATTCCGAAAATGGTAGAAGACGCGTGGCTCGTCTCCTCAATCGAATACCAGATGCCGCTGATCCGGTCGGGCCATATAATACTGTCATTAATGAGCAATAGCGAAATGTCGCGCATGCTCATTTCAAGTTCAGCGGAATTCAAAAAAGTATCGGTCGAGACCCTGTCGGAGAGTCTGAATGATATTATTGCTGGTTCCCGCGAGGAAGCGGAGACAGTACCGATGGCGTCCGCCCCCGGCAAGGAAGGCCCCGGCGGCATGCCTCCCAAGGGGACAAAGGCGCTTGACCAGTTTACGATCAACCTGACCGACAGGGCGAGAAAGGGCGTGATAGACCCTGTGCTGGGACGCGACTTCGAGATAAGACAGATGGTGGACATCCTTATCCGCAGAAGACAGAACAACCCGATATTGACGGGTGAGGCCGGGGTCGGAAAGACAGCGGTCGTTGAAGGGTTCGCTCTCCGGATAGCGGAAGGCGATGTCCCGCCCCCGCTGAGAAACGTGGAACTAAGAACACTGGACCTCGGGCTGCTTCAGGCAGGGGCCGGTATAAAGGGCGAGTTCGAGAACCGGCTTAAATCGGTAATCGATGAGGTCAAGGCGTCCCCCGTCCCGATCATCATATTTATCGACGAAGCGCACACGCTAATCGGCGCGGGAGGCGCCGCTGGTTCAGGCGATGCGGCCAACCTTCTGAAACCCGCCCTTGCGCGCGGTGAACTCCGGACGATCGCGGCAACGACATGGTCTGAATACAAAAAATATTTTGAAAAGGACGCGGCGCTCGCGCGCCGTTTCCAGGTCATACAGGTTGAAGAGCCTGATGAAGAGAAGGCAATGGTCATGATGCGGGCGATCGCGCCTTTCCTTGAAAAGCACCACAAGGTCATGATCACGGATGAGGCCCTCCTTGACGCGGTCCGGCTGTCGCACCGCTACCTTACCGCCAGGCAGCTCCCCGACAAGGCGGTCAGCGTGCTTGACACTTCGTGCGCAAGAGTCGCAATAGGACTGACCACGATCCCTTCTGAAGTCGAGCAGGCAACACGGCGTATCGGCCAGATAGAAAGGGAGAGCAAACGACTCGAAAG
>JBFLYJ010000079.1:0-9929 GCA_040756635.1 Nitrospirota bacterium | reverse complement strand
AGGAATATTACAGACACAATAAAATTATGTTAAATATTCAGCTGTTGTAATAAAGATCACAATAAATATTTCCAGGCTAAAGTACACTGTAATTAATGACGAATATAATAGCCAGGACGTTGAATTAATATGCAAACCGATGAAATTGGATATAAGTAATTATGATAGTTTTTTCAAATGTAGCAAAGCAGTACGATAACAAAAGAGTCCTTCTCGACGTCAGCTTCGATTTAAAAAACGGTGAACTCGCTTTCCTGACCGGGCCGAGCGGAGCCGGGAAAACTACTTTACTGAAGCTCATTTATTGTTTTGAGCGTCCCAGCAGCGGAAAGATCATCATTGACAATATGGAGGTCAGTGCTATATCGCAGGGCAAGATTCCTGAATTACGCCGAAAGATCGGAATCGTTTTTCAGGACTTCAAACTATTTAATGATAAAACTGTATTTGATAATGTTGCGATCACACTGCAATTTAACGGCATGCATCCTCAAAAGGTCAGGGGGTACGCAAACGAGATCCTCGAAAAAGTTGGAATGCTGAAGGCCGCCAAGGTCTTTCCCCAGTATCTTTCTGGCGGTGAACAGCAGAGAGTGGTAATAGCAAGGGCCATGGTGTCCAAACCTAAGGTCATACTCGCGGATGAGCCCACCGGTAATCTTGACGATAACAATGCCGAAACAATAATGAAGCTACTAAAAGAAATCAGCTCTAAAGGCACTACCGTCCTCATAGCCACTCACCATAAAGACCTCTATCAGGGGGCAGGACACAGGGTATTGCATTTAAATAATTCCATTATCGAAAGCGACTATGTAGCATGAATGTTATAAGATACTCGTTAAAGTCAGCATTTAAAAGCATATGGATCGAAAAGGGGTTTAACCTTATCGCAATCTTTGCCATCAGCATCGGCCTGTTTATATTCTGCGCGTTCATAATGCTGACATTAAATATGGACTCCGCTATTCAGCGGTGGTCCAAGAGCTTCGGCATAATAGTATATCTGTCAGACAGTTTAAGCGCCGAAGAAGAAGAACAGGCGGGTATTAAATTCCGTTCAGACCCCGATATATCAGAGGTCAATTTCATTTCAAAAGAGACGGCGCTTGAGAACGTCCGCTCCGCCCTTGGTTCCAACGCCCTGATACTCGATGTCTTTAAGGGAAATCCCCTTCCGTCTTCATATGAGCTTAAAATAAAAAGCAATCTTCTGGACCCGGCTTACGTCAAGGCTAAAGCGGCTAAAATAGAGACAATGCCCGGCGTCAAGGAGGTTCAATATGGAGAGAAATGGCTTTCGTCCCTTAATACAGCAACTAAAATCATGAAGGTCGTTTCCATATTCTTCGGCGGGGGAATCTTTGTGGCCATTACATTTATAACATACAGCATAATAAAGATATTCTTTCACAGAAGAAGAGATGATATCGAGACCTTGAAACTGTTGGGTGCCCCAAGGATGTTTATCAGGCTCCCATTGTTAATAGAAGGCATGTTTATGGGGTCCGTGGGCGGCACACTGAGTTCTATTGCGTTATTTGCCATTTATTCACTCGTGTATTCAAAGGTTGCCCAGTACGTTCCGTCGATCAAGCTGATCATTACGTCAATGCCGGTATTTCTTTATCTCCTGGTCCCCGTCTCAGGGGCATTTATGAGTTTTGTCGGCAGTTATATCGCAATAGGCAGGATCCGTTATTAAATTGTTTTCCGGGCAGTGGGATACAATGACCATGTATTATTCGAAAAAGAAATTCCTCCGGTTCCTGAAAATACCGGTAATTGTTGTTATATGTACCGCCTTTTTTATTAACCACCCCCCGGCGTCTGCCTCGGCTCAGGAAAGTACGCTCTCGGAAATCCAGGAAAAACTGCAATCAAAACTTGACGAGTACAAGGAAAACAATAAAAAAGAAGCTGTTGTTACGAGGAAGCTGCAGGATTTAAATAAGGACTTAAAGAAAAAGGAAGCGGAACTTAAGCATTACGGCAGGCAGCTCTCTCAAACCCAGGCAGAAATCCAGGATCTCTCGGCAGAGATCGATCGGCTTTCCTCAAAGCTGGAAAGCAATATGCAGCATCTGCAGGACATAATAATATCTTTCTATAAACAGCAGTACGACAGCAACGCCCTTTTACTCCTTTCTGCGAGTGACTATCAGGACATGATCCAGAAGATGAAATACGCTAGCCTTTTGGCCCATTACGACAGCAGTGTCATAACGCAGTACGGAGATCAAATCAAAGAAATCAACGAAAAGAAAGCTCAGATGGAGGCCCTTCAGAAAAACCTCCGGGACGAAGAAGAACTCGCCAGGATAAAGAGAAACAGGTTAAATGAAGAAAGCCAGAAAAAGGACAAGCTGCTCGCCGAGCTGAAAGCCAAACGCGCAATGTATGAGGAAAAGATCAAGGAGCTTGAGGCGTCCTCCCAAAAAGTTCAGGCCATGTTGGCAGATATACAATCCAGGGCACTTCCAAAATCAATCCGCGGCAACGGCTTTATTTCACTTAAAGGTAGATTGCCGTGGCCTGTACCCGGGGAGATAATGACCCTGTACGATAAAAACAGCGAGCTTCCGACCGGGACTTCCGCACTTAAGAGCGGCATTGAAATCAAGGCAAAACCGGGGAATGACGTCTATGCTGTAGCCGGTGGCCGTGTCGTCTACACTGATATATATCAGGGTTACGGCAGGGTCGTGATCATCGACCATGGAGATGGATACCACAGTCTTTACGGGAATCTCTCAGATACTTCTCTTGAAAAGGGAAACATAGTGATCGAGGGATCAAAGGTAGGCAGTCCGGCACAGTCAAAGACACTCAATGTCCCGTCATTATATTTTGAGATCAGATACAAGGGCAGACCTGTTGATCGCCTGATGGGCTGGATGGAACAAAAAGCCCGGAAAAAATCTTAAGAAGCGTCTGACATCGTTTTCTGATTCTTCTATTTATCGACACGTTCTCAAACTCGGTCAGATCAATCCGCACGACCGTCTGTATTGACGCTAATACATCCTGCAGTACCATCGACCTGTTAATAAAACACCTTCACAGTTGTTCCCTTGCCCTCTTCACTCTCTATCTTCATCTCCCATCCATGGGCCTTCACCAGGTGCTTTACGATCGCGAGGCCAAGGCCCGTACCTCCAAGCTCTCTCGATCGTGAGGGGTCAACGCGGAAAAACCTTTCACCAAGTCGCGGCAGATACTTTTGAGGAACACCATGGCCGGTGTCCTTAACATAGAAGTAATTCCTGCTTCCTTCCCGGCCCAGGCCTATCTCTATCTCCCCTTTTTCGGTAAATTTCACGGCATTGTCCGTGAGGTTCAGGAGGATCTGTGTGAGCCTGTCCCTATCGGCATTAATGAGGGTTTCTCCCTGGGTTACCGATTTTTTTATGGTCAGATTTTTTTCCGCGGCATGTACAATCGACATCTGCATGACTTCATTAATTATATCGGTTATATGGAATTCGGTTTTATTGACCGTCATCACTCCGAGTTCCAGCCGCGATATTATGAGCAGGTCTTCCACCAGTCTGCTGAGTCTGTCACTGTGATTTTTTATGGTGGTCAAAAATTTTTCCGCGTTTTCTTTATCATAGAGGGCACCATCAAGCAGTGTTTCCGCAAAGCCTTTTATCGACGTTATGGGGGTCTTTATCTCATGAGAAACATTTGCCACAAAGTCCTTTCTCATTTGTTCAAGCTTCTTCATCTGGGTCGTGTCGTGAAATATTGCGACAAAGCCGGCCAGCTCGCCTACTTGATAGTATAATGGTGACACACGGACATGGAGGTGTTTTTCCCCGGAAAAATCATATATAAATTCAGCCGACCCCGGCAAACGTTTTTTCTTAACTTCATCAATGAGCGCGATAACTATCGGGCTCCTTACGATTTCAAGGAATGGCCTTCCGTCAAGTTTCTCGCTGCCGAAGAGGTCTTTGGCGGCGTTATTTGATAGCTCTATAACATTATGGATATTGATAAGGATGAGCGCGTCAGGAATGCTTTTCAATATAACATTAAGTCTCTTCGCTTCCTCATCGCCTGCCCTTACTGTCTCCTCCAGCTCCGACGCCATATTATTTAGACTGTGGGCCAGTTCGGTGAATTCTCCGGCCCCTTCAAGATAGATCCTCTTTTTGAAGAGCCCATGGGCCAGGGCACCGGCGTGGTCTGAAATCTGCAGAACAAACTTCCTTATTCTCTCGGTCTGATATATGAGAATCAGACCGAATAAAAGGAATACGGAGATCACCGTAAGATTGATTTTTATAACCAGATTATTGATTGACTCATCGACTTTAGTCAGCGGCTGGGAAAGTCTCACAAAACCGGCATGCTCTCCGTTGCGCATAATTTTAGTTGCGACATACAAAAGGTCGTATCTCATGGTATCACTAAACCGCACTGACGAGCCGGTACCATCCACACTCGCCTGTTGAATTTCAGGTCTGTTGAGATGGTTGTCCATCGCTGCGGGATCGTTGTCGGAATCGCCAAGGACTTTTCCCGCTGAATCGAGAATCGTTACCCTCGATTCGGTCTTCTGTTTCATTGCCATGGAGAATTCATTAAGTTGGGACGTTTCTACGGCAGGAGCAGTGCCTGCAATTACAGATGCTTGGACAGCGAGGTTGCGGGTCAGCTCACTGATATGGCTGTTTCTGATAACACTCGTTACATAAAAATACATAAAAACTACGGACACAAAAAGAACTATGACATAAACTATGAAGACCCGTCTGAAAATTCTCCTTTTCATATATCCCCTTCCATATAATACCCAAGTCCCCTTCTGGTCTTTATATACTTAGGTTGGGAAGGATCGTCTTCTATCCTTTCCCGCAGCCTCCTGATATGGACATCAACTGTCCTTGGTTCGACAAATGCTTCATCTTTCCATACCGCGTCAAGGAGCCTGTCCCGGTTGAAGACCCGGCCTTTTTTCCGCACAAGATACAGAAGGAGCCTGAATTCCGTTGCGCTCAATTTTAAAGGCTCTCCTTTTTTCAGTACCTGGTATGTATCAGTGTTTATTTCGAGTTCGCCTATCCGGACGGTATTATTTTCAACCGGGTTTTCATGCGTCCGTCTCAGAACGGCCTTTACGCGCGCAACGAGCTCACGGGGACTGAACGGTTTTGTGATATAATCGTCCGCACCCATCTCAAGACCAAGCACCTTGTCGAGCTCCTCATTTTTTGCGGTAAGCATGATTATCGGGATAAATGATGTGTCTTCCGAGGACTTAAGTATCCTGCAAAGCTCCAGACCCTGAATTCCGGGCAGCATTAAGTCAAGAATGATAAGATCGTATTTTTTCTGTTTGATCCTGCGCAGCGCGTCTTCGCCGTCCGAGGAGACAGATACTTCGAATCCTTCCTTTTTCAGGTTGTAGGAAATCAGTTCCAGAATGTCTTTTTCATCGTCTACTATGAGTATTTTCGTCTCCATCCCTGACTTCCATTATCAACGATTTCTTTTCAATTGAATTATAACAATAAAGCCACAAATATATTTTTATAAACGCCTGAAACCCGGACTTTGTTTTCCATCGTCCGGCGAAAGTACCGCATTAAAACCGGTACGGCTGTATTTATACTGTATGCACCTATAAAGATTTGGCCGCTGTACCAACAAAGACCGAGAGCATTAAAACTATAATTATCAGCTGGATGATCCATCCGATAACACAGACCCCCACGGCGCGCCATGTGCTCTTATAATCAAGGGCCTGCCTGATGGCGACAACCATTGCCGCGAGCATCCAGATAGCAGCAATAACGAAAACCGGTTTTGCAAGTACCGGCAATATTCCAATTACCCGGAGCAGCCCGGGGGCGCTCGAAAACCCTATTGTCCGGAGCAGCTCTCCCGGATCAGACCTGGTTTGCGGCTCCGGAAGGAGTTTTGTCCCGATTATATAAGTCAGCAATGCCCACACAAACCATCCTATGAGAGATATGATGATCCCTATTACGATACCGCCGATACCTGCTTCCCAAACATTTGCCGCGCCTGCCGCGGCACTGGACAGTATAACGACCAGCATGGCCTGTTTCAGAGAATCTTTATCACCCTCGACTTCTTCATATAAAGTAATATCCAGACGGGCGGCCCGTATCATGCGATTGATGAAATTGTTCATTTCATATCTCCTGACAATCATCTTCTCCCGTTGAAGAGGGAAGTCTTTGCCTCATTATATAACATTTCCGGTTTGTCGGGGGTGTTCATGTCACGCAGACCATGTATTTTCATTGGAGGCGTGTCGATATCTATTATGAAAAGGAATTCAACAGTTGTGATTATTTAAATTTGAGATACAATTTTAGTAGACCATGTATTCAATAAAAAAAGGTTACATAATTATTTACAGGCTGTTTGACGTTGCCTCCGGGATACATCTTTCCCTTGTGGAATCAAAGGTAAAAGAGAGCGCAAAAAGGATGCGCATTTCAAAATATCCCTACATGAAGGCCCTTGAAATCACCGATCCCCCGGTTTCATTTGAATTGCAGGGCTTTACCAAATTCCTGTTTGGCACGGACTTAAATATTAATGTGGTCGCAAAGGCATATGATTTCGGCGTGCTTTCCCTCGCCTTCAGTATTCCCATTCCCGAAGGCACCACCCTGTTCATGCTTGAATCTGCCGCAAAGGAGCTTGTCGCCGATGAAACGATCAACGAAAAGGCAAAAGAATACATCGGCCAATTTATACGCAGTCTGGAAGAGGCGGTTGTCAATCCCTCTATAAAAGAGCAGTTTATAGAAGACTACACGATCTTTTTCGTGCAGAGTCTGGAACAGGAAACAGATATCGCCGATTTTTTAAATCAGTACGACCCTTCGCGTCTTCTTCTTTATGAAACAAGGGACGTCAGTCAGCATACAAGAGAAGAGACCCTCCGGTACCGCTTCAGCTATTACCCCGAGGATCTTGTCATAGTACACCTTGACAACGCTTTTGTTATCGAGCCTTCAGGCAGTTCTGATATCTTTGATATCCTGGAATTTGCAAATGCCCAGATACTCGAATTGAGATATTATGACAACGTTCTTGACAGACAGCTTTCGTGGATCTACAGCGAACTTTCCAAGCGCAGGGCGGTCTCGGCATTCAGGCTGAGGGACTATGAGCGGCTGGGGAAAAAGGTCACGGAAATCGTCACAGAGCTGACCGAGGTAACGGAAAAGGTGGACAACGCCTTAAAGGTTACGGAAGACGTCTATTATGCGAAGATCTACAGAACCGCGATGACGCTCTTTCGCAGCTGCGATTGGGAGCTCAGCATAAAGGAAAAGCTTTTGGTGGTAACAAATACCTCTAAAATGATCTACAACGAAATATCAACTAAACGGGGGCACCTGCTTGAGCTGGGCATCATTATACTGATCGTTATTGAGATTGTGATTCTGCTTGTAATGGAGTGGTAAAGCCGACACTGAATTTATAATCAGACAGAATACGACCTTCCGAGTGGTACGATGGGGATCAGTGCAAATTAGCACCCTTTCAGTTCGATAATTTCGGCGTTTATTTTTTGACCTTTTATATTAATCACTGCAACAGTCACCGGCAATTTGAACCTGCGCGGTCCCGCACTGCCCGGATTCACATAGAGCACCCCGTTATATTCCTGTATGGCAGGTCTGTGAGTGTGTCCGTGCACTATGATCCGTATGTCGTTAGAAGGTTCAATATCAAGTTTGCTTAGATCATGCAATACGTAAACAATATGTTTCCCGGCATCGACGGCCTCCGTCTTTTTTAAATTATATGCCGGGATTTCATGGTCCATATTCCCCCTCACTGCGACAACAGGGGCAATATCTCCCAGCTTTTCAATTATCTTAAGGTCACCGATGTCCCCAGCGTGGATAATGATATCAGAACCGTGTAAAGCAGGGAAGACCTCAGGACGTAGGAGGCCGTGCGTGTCAGATATTATACCGATGGTATAATTGTTTTTACTCTTGACTGCTTTCGTCATTTTATTAAGCTGTTATCTTATACTATCGGCCTGATAATTGTCTGTTTATGCATGCCATATGCTAAAATAATATAACTGCATGTATCTGGATCTCATCCATGACCAATAAAAGGAGGCCGTCATTTTAAAGTTTGGTCCTCAGTACAGCGAAAAGAGACTTTTCTGCCGGATACCGATTACTGCCGAACTGACTTACACCAAACAGGGAGAAAAAACGCTCTTTAAGGGTATATGCAAAAATCTCAGCCATTCTGGTATCCAGTTTGAGACCAGGGAGCTTCTGGCGGAAGGGGCCTTCCTGGAAATTACGATTGATACCAAAAGCGACAAGTTTCAGCCAATGAACGCTTCCATCAGGGTGATCCGCATTGACCCATTAGATAACTTGGGGTACAATGTTTCGGGTATTATATTAGAGTATAAATAGTTTTGCCGTTTTTGACTTGCTGGCGCGCTTGGTTAATGTTTAATCCGGGCACAGGGCTTCTCAAACGCCTCGGATTCATAAAATGAAGCGTATAAATAGTAAATGAAATATTTCCGGAGATAAGCATAATACAAGATGTCCATCCTCATATGAACATCAAGATCAAAAAGGCATCAGGGGCAATCGAGGATTTCAATGCCGATAAATTACTGGAGTCTTTAATCCGGTCCGGTGCAGACAGAGACCAGGCTGAGGAAGTAATTTCGTTAATGGTCCCTTCTTTACAGTCTTTCACGAGTACAAAAAAGATCTTCAGGCTGGCCCGTAAATACCTGCGGCAATTTAACCGGTCTACTGTCCTGAGGTATTCGCTGAAGAAGTCCTTGCTGCGACTCGGCCCGTCCGGGTATCCTTTTGAAAAATATGTCGGGGAACTGTTCCGTCATTATGGTTACAGTGTCAGCACCGGCGTCTTCCTTGAGGGGAGATGTGTAAAACATGAGGTGGACGTATTTGCCTCTGATGATGATGAAATCCGGCTGATGGAATGCAAGTACCGCAACAGGGCGGAAAACGCGCCTGATGTCAAGGTGGCCATGTACTTCCATTCGAGGTTCCGTGACCTTCGCGCCGCTATGAAAGATCAGCATAAGGGCAAATCATTTTCAGGATGGATAGTTACCAATACCCGCTTTACCGAGGACGCAGTCAAGTATTCCGTTTGCAGCGGGCTTAAACTGATAAGCTGGCGATATCCCTTTAAGGGAAGTCTTGAACAGATGATCGAAGGGAAAAAATTATATCCGGTTACGGTCATTCCGGGACTGACCTCCGTACAGACAAAACAGCTGTTTGAAGAAAAAATAATCCTCATGAAAGATCTGGCAAAAATGGACCCCGGCGATATCAGGAGGCTGCTGTCAGTATCAGACAGAAGGGCGCTGGCGCTGAAGGAACAGGCCGACAAGCTCTGTTTCTGCTGAGTAAGCGGAACTTTTCATGGGGGGACTTATTTGTATTGCGACGATTAAGTAATATTAATAAACGCCCGATTAAGATATAATTAATGATTATTGAAGATGCCATAGTCATCAATGCCTCTCTTGAAAAAGTCTGGGACATATTTACCGATCTTACCTGCTGGAAAAAATGGTGTTCCGTTATTGAGGATGTGTCATCCGACGGAAAACGCCTGGAAGAGGGCAGCAGTTTTAAATGCTGTATCAGACCGTTTGATTTGCCCATGAACCTTGAGCCGTTGGTAGAAGAAATCATTCCAATGGATAGAATCGTATGGTCCGGGAAAAAACACGGCATCTCCGCGCGTCATGAATTCACATTTGAAATAAACGGCAGCGGGGTGCTCCTGACCAGCCGGGAATCGTTCTCCGGTCTCTTTATGAGCCCCCTCCGGTTTCTTTTTCCAAAAAAAAAGTTGCAGGAGCTCTCAGGCAAGATGCTCAGAGAAATAAAAACGGCCGCAGA
>JBFLYJ010000078.1:0-10071 GCA_040756635.1 Nitrospirota bacterium | reverse complement strand
TAAAACAATCAAGCCCCGGCCCATAAATAAAAAACAAATCAACAGGAGGAGAAAATGAAAGACAGAATCGGGATCAATCTATTAAAGATCGCAGCACTGTATATGCTTGCGGGACTGGCGAGCGGAATGTTCATGGCCATATCAAAGGACCATACCCTGGCGGGCGCCCATTCCCATATCACACTGCTCGGCTGGACTACCATGGCCATAACCGGAGTGATTTACATTGTAGTACCCGCCTGTGCAAATAATAAACTGGCGGGCGTCCATTTCTGGCTGCATAATATCGGACTGCCGCTCATGATATGCAGTCTTGCGCTGTTTGAGTACGGCAATGCGGCAGCTGAAAAATTCATCGGCATCGGTTCGACAACCGTTCTTATTTCACTGCTGGTTTTCACTATTAATGTTGTAAAGACCGGCAGAGCAAAGAGAGACACGCTTGAGCACAACCTGTCCGCAGGAGAATACAGCAAGGTTTGAGCATGTAATTAATAGTTCAAACTTTTCAAACTGTTTATAGGAGGAATACCAATGAAAGATACCCAGGATATTAAACAGGTAATGAACCAGATGCTAGGAGGCTACTGGATAACCCAGGCAATTTATGTTGCCGCTGAACTCGGCATTGCGGATCTGCTAGCGAAAGGTCCCCTGACCGCAGAGGAACTCGCTGAGAAGAGCGATGCGGACAGTAATGCGCTTTACAGAGTTCTTCGCGCCCTTGCGGGTGCCGGCATCTTTTCGGAAAATGGCGACCGGTCATTTTCACTCACACCGCTTGCGGAAAATCTCAGGTCCGATATCCCGGGCTCACAGCGGTCGTTCGCCATAATGTCGGGTGCTGAGTTCTTCCAGACCTGGGGCAGCCTGCTCCACTCGGTACGGACAGGCGAAGACGGGTTCAGCAAGGTATACGGCAAGGCTTTCTTTGAATATATGACAGAGAATCCCGACCGGCACAGGATATACGATGCCGCAATGAACGGTATTCATGACTTTGAGACAGAACCCGTAATCAGCGCGTATGATTTCTCGCGGTTCAGTCAAATCGTCGATATCGGCGGAGGCAACGGACTTCAGCTCGCCAAGATACTGCAGCGGAATCCTGATCTTACCGGTATTCTGTTCGATATGCCCGCGGTGGCAGAGGGCGCCAGTCCGGTCATTTCAAGTTTCGGCCTGAACGGCCGCTGCAGGATTGAAGGCGGAGATTTCTTTTCTTCGGTTCCTGCCGGCGCTGACGCGTATATCATGAGACACGTCATCCATGACTGGGAAGACGAAAAAGCGGTAACTATCCTGCGCAACTGCCGTAACGCGATGATTTCAGGCGGGAAAATCCTGGTCGTCGAATCCGTCATACCGGACGGCAACACGCCAAGCTTCGGGAAGTGGCTCGATCTGATGATGTTACTGGTAAAAGGCATGGAACGGACAGAAGATCAATACCGGAAGATATTTGAAGATGCGGGACTGAGGCTGAACCGAATAGTTCCTACCGCGCATGAGATCAGCATCATCGAAGGCATTGCCGCTTAGCCCTGATATGTGAGATATACTGCTGACAGCGGCAGGCGAGCGAGACCGTGAGGGGGCAGTTTATGTCCGCACCGGCACTTTGAAGACCGCCTTCCTCACTCTCTCAGGGGCTGTCCCGTGTTTTACCTTAGGCATGTGCGCGTCATCCGGATAAAATATCATGAACCCCCCGGAACTGAGTGTAAGTAAATCCGTGTCCCCCTCTAATTTCTGGAAGTCCTTTTCTTCGTTATAGGGCAGCGCCTCGCACGCTGACCGATGACAGACGCCGATACGTTCAATTCCCGAAATTATGACCTGGACATCGATAAACTTTCTGTGGCATTCAATAAAACAGTCTGAAATATTCTTTGTTTCGTATGTCTCGATCGAGACGTATGCTCCCTTGTCATTGATTTCATGTTTCCCGTCCGGCCGGTCCGATATCGGCATTGCCTCTAAAAACCGAAGAATGTCGATGAAATGATCATGCACGCAGACATACTGTCTGAAGTTCTCAATTTTGTCGAATATCATTTACCGTTAACCTTTTGTGCCCGGCATCTGACATCAATCATTCAAATCCGCAGCCCAGCCCATTCAGCGCTTCTGCAAGGGCTTCGTGTGATGTGTAGTGGATGCCGTTTATACCGAGGACGCCGGCAGCATCAGCATACTCCTTTATGTCATCTATGTAGACGCTCTCCTGTGGGCTTATATTAAGCTTACCCAGTGCGTCAAGATATATCTTTCTGTCAGGCTTCATGGCGCCGATTTTAAATGATACGCTGACAGCGTCAAACAGGTCAAACACGCCGCACCGCCTGATCTCATATTCAAAATCCAGCTCGTTGGTGTTTGAAAGCAGTCCGAGTCTGTAACCGGACTTTAACTTCCGTATCAACTCGCGCGTCTCATGTATCGGACGGAACCTGCCCGTAAAAAGACTGATGAATTCATCTTTGGTGAGGTCCAATCCGCCGGACTTTACAAATTGTTCATAAAACATATCTGTATTTATCGACCCGGTCTCGTACCGCTTCAGCAGGTCCGACTTGGCCCTGATCAGTGCGCTTAACTCATCACCGGTCTTTCCCGTGGCCCTTGATACCTTCTCCAGAAACCGGTCATTGTCCACCGAACTTATTACATTGCCGTAATCGAATATTATCGCTTTTATCATGTGAATATCCGACAGTGATTATAACAAATCCGGTATAGGTGCAATGGCCCCCCTCCATAATTCCTCCCCCGCCCTCCGGTCTGTTACAATATCTTTAGTACAAATAGGAATACAGTGGTAGCCATCCAAAAAGTATAAACCGGAGGAGCTGCCCGGGCTACAATGTCGGCACCTTAAATAAATAATAAATTAAATATCAAAAATTAAAAATGAGGAAGTAATATTAAAGAGTCTCTTCCATATTTTTAATTTTTTATCTTTTCTATTTAAGTTAGATGCTGATCCATTGTGTTTATGAGGCATTTGGTCTCTCTCACATTTGAGTTTTCAAAAGGACCTCATGCAGGGTAAAATGAAAAACATCATCTCCGCAAGCAGGCGGACCGACATCCCGGCCTTTTATTCCGAATGGTTTGTCCGGAGGCTGAAAGAAGGGGAAGTGTACGTAAGAAACCCCTACGGCGGTCAGACGTATAAGGTATCTTTAAAATCCGATGACGTGCACTCTATTGTGTTCTGGTCCAAGAATTACTCACCCCTTATTCCTCGGCTGGATGACATTGAACGCACAGCGAAAAACCTGTTCTTCCATTTTACGATCACCGGGATTCCGGAAGATATCAAGCATGATACTCCTCCTGCCTCTGACGCAATTGACGATTTTATTTATCTGTCAAAGAGGTACTCTCCGGACCGCCTGGTCTGGCGCTTTGATCCCATATGTCTTACCGATAAACTGCCTTTCGAATTTTATGAAGAAATGTTCTTAAAGATTGCCGGAGGTCTGTCCGGACGCGCGAACAAGTGCTATATCAGCTTTGTACAGAAATATAAAAAGGTACTGGCCAACTTCCGGAAGTACAGCGAACATCTCCTGATCGATATTGATACGGATACGCAAAAGGGATATGCAGAGAGATTGACTCGTATAGCCGAAGAAAACGGAATAACACTTCACGCCTGTTGCAGTGACCATCTGTTATCTGAGAAAGTCCGTAAGGGGAGCTGTATCAACGGCGGGGAATTGATCAGACTGTCCGGCGACATTAATGTATCTTCACCCCCTGCCCCGACCAGGAAAGAATGCGCGTGCACGAAAAGCATTGATATAGGTTCTTACGACACCTGTCCGCACGGCTGTCTGTACTGCTATGCAAACGCGGACAAGGAGAAGTCCAGGGCCTCATTCATAAATATGGACATGGGATGGAACGGGCTGGGGTTTAATGTAGACCGGGAGACTGCCGGGAATGAATCTCCCCAGGCATTTCTGTTTTAAAAAGTAAAATTCACAGCTGATACAATAGGTAGATAAAATATCAAACATAAAAAATCAAAGATGCGGAACAGGACTATTAAATATTCTCCCCTCCATATCTTTAATTTTCTATCTTTTCTATTTTATTTAAACGCCTATTCATTATGTTTAAGAGGTGTTCAGCCGCTGAAATAATTTTAGCTTGTATAGGTGTAAGTATAATGACAAATAAGACATCCGACATCCAGCTCGTCGTCACAGCTGCCCTGAAAAAAGAGATACCGAAGGAATGGTTTGAGTCGCGGGGAGTGGCTGTCCATACGCTTTCTGCGCTGAAATCAGGCGCGCTGAAAAAGCATACAGGCTTCAGCACGGGCATACTATTAGTCATAACCGGGGCTGGTCCCGCCGCAAGTGAGGAAGCTGCCTGCTGGATACGGGACAATCTTAAGCCCTACTTTGTGTTAAACATCGGCGCCTGCGGTCTGAACGGAAAGAGATATTCGACCGGCAGTTGGTTCAGCCCGCTCCATGCTTCGGATGAAAACGGAACAACCGTCGAAATCGACAAAAGAGAGCCGGTCCCCTACCCTTCCGACACTGTTGATGTCCCGTCTTTAATGAGCGTGTCAAAACCATACAGCGGCGGTCTTCCCGGTCCGCTGAAGAAACATGACGTAATTGACATGGAATGCTTTGCGCAGGCGAACATATTCAGGGGGACCGGCATCAGCTTTCACTGCCTGAAATTCAGCACCGACTATTCGGACTCTGGCCTGAAAGACGACTTTAACAGAAATGTTGCCCTGCTCAGAGAAGAAATAAAAAAGCTCTCTGACTTTCTGGAAGCAGGGCAAAGGACATTTAAAATTACGGCCGTCATCCCAGTATACAACCGCGAACACCCTGTAGCGCGCGCTATCGACTCCGTCCTGGCGCAGTCTTACCCACCTGATGAGATCATCGTGGTTGATGACTGCTCAACAGACAGAACCCCGGAAATTCTCAAACGCTATGGAGACAAAATACGGGTCCTCCGAATGGAAACAAATTCGGGTCCTTCCGCGGCCAGAAACGAAGCAGTCAAACATGCGGGCACGGACTGGCTCGCCTTTCTGGATTCCGATGACTGCTGGGAAAAAGACAAACTGAGAGGCCAGGTTGAATATCTCACGAAATATCCTTTTTACCGGATCATGCAGTCTGAGGAAAAGTGGATAAGAAACGGAAAAAGGGTAAATCCCTGCAGACATCACAAAAAACCCTGCGGCTGGATCTGGGAACAGTCGCTTGAGCGCTGTCTCGTTTCACCCTCCGGGGTGCTTGTACAAAAGTCCCTGCTTGAAGCATACGGCGGCTTTGACGAAGACCTTCCCGTGTGTGAGGATTACGACCTCTGGCTGAAAATTTCAAGAAATCATCCGGTTGGACTTGAACAAAGCATGTCCGTTGTCAAATACGGCGGACATGGCGACCAGCTCTCAACCTCATACCCTGCGATGGACCGGTTCAGGGTGAAGTCGCTTGCCGCTCAGCTTGAGAAGGAAACACATCCGGATTTCCGGAGAAAACTTATCCACGTACTGGGAAAGAAGCTGACCATACTCATCAAGGGCTGTGATAAGAGGGGCAAAGACAGTGATGCTTTTTATTATGGGGAAATGCTTAAAACAATAAATAAGTTCCAGTAATTTTCGTAATCGTATAATATAGAATATGGCAGTTCAGAACATTAAGATAAAAGATGTCCTGGTTGATGACAGCCGGTTCTCCCTGAAAGACTTCCTGTTCGAATTTGAACCGGAACAGACCTGTCATATTACTTCGTTTGATGCCTTCGGTATTTTAGACCCGGTCATAGTTTATAAAGACGACAAGAAACGGCTGCACCTGGTCGACGGACTGAAGCGTCTTCAGTTCGCGATCCTGACAAAGGAACCGATAATCCGGGCAACCGTGTTGCCTGCATCCACTCCTGTCACGGACCTGATTTCACTTATCCTTTGCAATAAGCGCTACGAGATTGAATACAGCACTATAAACAAGGTACAGTTCATATACTTCGCTATTTCACTGACCGCCTCTGAACCATGGGTGCTGCAGTCCCTCTGCATACCTTTTGAGTTTAAGCCGCACAGAGACATATTCCGTGAATGCGAACGGATTTTCCAGCTCCCGAAAGAGCTGAAATTATTCTGCCACGAGAAGAAGTTCTCGCATAAACAGCTGCTTAATCTCACTTATCATCCCAAGGACCTGCTTTCCCAGCTGATGAAATGGAAGTCCGTTCTTCAATTTACGGCCTCGACCCTGGATGAGATCGCGTCAAACCTGAAGAACTATTTAAAAAGGGAGAACCGGAAGATCGGTGATTTTCTTGCTGAACCAGACGTTCAGGACATCCTTGATTCCTCCCTCGGCCCCCGGGAAAAGACGGAGAAGCTCCGCCAGCTGATCCACTTGCGGCAGTTCCCTGTACTCTCTGATAAGAACATGAAGATCCGGAAGGCCGTTGACGCCCTGAAACTTCCGAAAGGAGTACAGGTCAGCTGGGACAGGACGCTGGAGAACAAAAATATAAACGTATCGGTAAACATCAGTGACCCGTCAAAGTGGCGCGGAATGCTGGACACCTTAAGTTCAGATGAAGTCAGAAAAGCTTTTGAAGCAATCCTCGACGAACTCTAGGAACATACATTTCAGGGACGGCAAAAAAGGGCTTCAGACCATCACTAAAAAAGGCGAGGCCATGGGTACCTGCGCGACGTTCAACACAAAGTATATCTGCTGCCATGTCCATGTCCTCCGGTCGGTCCATAACTGCCCCTTTGAGTGCTCCTACTGTTTCCTCCAGAATTACCTTACCGACGGATCGACCAAGATCGTCGGAGATACGGACACCCTTCTTCAGGAGGTAGCGGAAAAGATCTCGGCGGAACCCGGGAGGTTGTTCCGCATCGGCACATGGGAACTGGGTGACAGTCTTGCCCTGGAAAAAGAGACCGGACAGGCGCTAGAACTCATCAGGTTCTTTGCGGGTCTGAAAAACTCGGTGCTGGAGCTCAAGACAAAGTCCGATTGCGTAAGTCCCATACTCGACCTTGATCATAACGGGAGGACGGTTGTTTCATGGTCATTGAACACCGACTCAGTTATCAATAACGACGAACACCGCACGGCCCCGCTCAGGAACAGGCTCAAAGCCATGCAGCAGGCGTTCAGGGCGGGCTACCTCATCGGACTCCATTTTGATCCCATGATACACCATAAGGGCTGGGAGAAGGGTTATTCAGCTCTGGTCCGTCGGGTCTTTGAAACCGTATCTCCCGACAGGGTCGCGTGGATATCGATCGGCAGCCTCAGGTTCAATCCTGAAATGAGAAAGAAGATAGAAAACAATTATCCTGACAGCAGGCTGACCTGTTCTGAGATGGTCCTTGGGGACGATGCCAAGGTAAGGTATGTAAAGCCGCTGAGGGTCGGTATGTACAGGCATCTGTACGGTGAATTGAAGAAATACATGTCCGGCGACAACCTCGTATATTTATGCATGGAAAGATGGGACGTATGGGACAAGGTATTCGGACATCACCCGGACAGCATCGGACACCTGGATTATCTCTTTGCGGAATCGCTTCATAAACGGTTCGGGATAGGGGAAGAAATACCGGAAAGAAAACTTTACGAGACAGGATTCAGTGATTCAAATAGCAGTAGTCTTTAAATTGCTGATATCCCGGGACCCGTTCAATCAATTATGCAAAAGAACAAATTGCTCTTCCCTAAAGACCCCGGCAGTGCTAAGACCCCCTGGCTCTGGATAGGGACATGGAGCATGGGTGGAGAGGGTTTCGGAAGTCACGATGAACGGGAGTCACTGAAGGTTCTTCATGCGGCCGCTGAAAACGATGTCCGGCATTTTGACACAGCCGGATTTTATGCGCACGGCAAATCCGAAAGGCTTTTACAGCAGATCATAAAGACCGGCAGATCGGAATTCTTCATTTCTTCAAAAGGCGGTCTGGTCTGGAACGGCAGGGAAGTCAGACATTCCGCGTCTCCCGAAGAACTAAAGAGACAGCTTTTTGAAACACTTGACCGGTTGAATACGGATTACCTCGACCTCTACCAGCTCCACTGGCCCGATCCCCAGGTACCTCTGGGTGAAAGCATCGGAGCTTTAAAGACATTTCGGGATCTGGGGCTGGTCCGGTACTGGGGAGTGGGTAATCTTACGGCACAGCAGGTCACCGAAACCCTCAAATATGAGAAGCACGTTCCCCATCAGGTACATTTCAATCCGGTCTGCCGTACACAGAGCATCCTGCAGGCAGGTGAGGACCGGTGCATAAACTGCATAATATCCCCTCTGGAACAGGGCCTGTTAGGGACAGGGAAGAGCTCTTCCGGAATTACGGGAATAGGGAAAAAAGACCTGAGAAGGAAAAACCCCTTTTTTTCAAATCCTGAAGCGCTGAAATGGACCGGTGAATTTAACAGACTGCTCGAGCTTCATCAGGAACCCAGGGTGTCTGTCGTGCTTATGTGGACCTGCAGCCGGCCTCATGTCCACGCGATTATCCCTGGACCGAGAAAACTTGAGCAACTGAATGAGATCATCGCATTCAGGGCTGATGTTGAAGATAATGATCTTCTTGCAGCCGGGGATGACGCAGGCATCCTGTCGGATGAAAAAGTACGTAAGACCGTGCCGGAAGAAATATGGCGGCACCTGGACAGAGGGCCGGATAAGACCATTAAGGACAATATATAACCGCCGTCTCAGGGCATTCTATTTGGCGTATGCTGCTTTTTCTTTTTCCTCGGCCCTGCTCCCGTTGACATACTCAAGGATACCCTGAGGATTGCACTCTATGCACATATCAATCCCGACTATCAGCTGCATGCCGTCGCGTAGCAGAGACGCGTTTCCCATGCCGCTTGCCTTAAGCCTGCCGATCACCGATTCCTTGGGTCGGAAATAGGCCTTTCCGCAGCCCATGCAGAGCCAGATAAAATTGTCCTTCGTTTTGTTCATGCAGTTCTGGCAGACATAGATGATAGTACCCGGCTTATACTCGATGTGCATGGACGTGTACTCTTTTTTACAGATCAGGCATTGTCCCAGAGCATCAAACATATTCACACCTCCCTGTGTAAAATACTCGCTTCCTTGATTATCTTATCGGGACATCAGGGGGGTAACTTTATGAGTGCGGATTATTTGCGCGGTAAGACATCCGTGCGCAAATGCAAATCAATTATTCTCTACCACTTCTTTTTTTCCCACGCTATCGCCCTGTCATAATGCTCAAACATCTTCTCGCGCCGCCTGAACTCCGCTGAATGCATCAGACGCCTTGCGCCGTCGGTTTTTATGCCGAGATCAGCGTGCAGCATTTCGTGATAGACAATGAACTCCAGAAAATACCGGGGGATCCTTTTATTATCAAGCATAGGATTGATCCTTATCATATTGTTGTCCCCGCAATAACTGCCGAGCGTCCGCCGCGCGGCCACTCGCCTCGGACCTTTCAGCCCCCAGGTTATCAATGACGCAACCCGGCCTTCAAAGTATTTTGTATTTATTGACTGAAATATCTTTTGCAAGTCATATCTGTTTCCATCAGTCTTTATACTGACTTTCCGGGGCGGTCTCTTTCTGAGCTGGTTAAAGTTCTGTTTGATGAAATGCCTTATCTGCGGCGTCTTTGTCCTGCTGTTCCTGATAAAACTTCCGATTTCATCAAGTACTTCACTGCCCGCGGAGAGAAATATCCGATGGGCCCTTATGTAAACAGTGTTTCCCTTTCTCCTCATGGAAAGCATACTTGAGGAATTATCGGTAATGACAAGTGATATTTCCTTCCTTGTCGCCGCTTCCAGTCTCCTCCTGAAGGATTCCTCATCCATATGAAACATCAAATTCAGCTGGTCCATATATAAACCTTAATATTTTTTCAGTCTTAATATATATAATAAATTATCCGATATAAAATACAAGATGAGGCGAGATAGATCATCACTTCTTATGAAGGGAAAGTCTCTCCAGAAACGTGCGCTGCTCTCGACAAAAAAACCAACAACTATGAGGGAATGCATATGAAAA
>JBFLYJ010000077.1:0-10079 GCA_040756635.1 Nitrospirota bacterium | reverse complement strand
CCACCTGCGCGATCTCATCGCTGTAAACCAGCAGGTGCGGATAGCTCGATTCAATCACGTCCTGGAGTGAACTTTCCGTGCCTACGGAACGGCCGATCGCATCCAGCAAAACATTGCCTTTGGGAAACATCTTGTCCGCCCTTAATTTCAGCTCCGCCACACAGGATTCGATAAGGGCCTTGGAATCCTCCC
Source organism: Nitrospirota bacterium (assembly GCA_040756635.1). Taxonomy (GTDB): domain Bacteria; phylum Nitrospirota; class Thermodesulfovibrionia; order UBA6902; family UBA6902; genus UBA6902. Next base: position 9,887 of record JBFLYJ010000077.1, on the reverse strand, counting down.
CGTCCAGAATCGTGAAATTGGTGTTGAGCCCGATGGCGTCTCCATATCTGCGCAGTATCATGTTGCCGATGTGATGGAACGTGCCTCCCCAGACCCTCCTTGACTCGCCTTTTATGAGAAGCTCCACACGGTGCAGCATCTCCCGAGCCGCCTTGTTGGTAAAGGTCAGGAGCATGATCCGTGACGGTGGGACACCCTTTTCTATGAGATAAGCGACCCGGTAGGTCACGACCCTTGTCTTGCCGGAACCTGCCCCGGCAATCACAAGCGACGCCCCGTCTTCGGAAGTCACAGCGGCCAGCTGTTCAGGATTGAGAAATGACGCGTAATCTATCGACGGCTCGAAGTGGGTCGTGGATTTTAAATGATATTTTTTCATGGTGTGACAATCATTTTAATACATGGCAAGAAAAAACTGTAGAGTTACACATGGACATCAAGTATGCAATCTTCTGACCCGATTACGATTGACAATACAGCAATGGACATATGCAGGGCCATACCCTGTAGTACGACTATTTTCAAAGCCGATTGTTTGCAGTGAGAAACAGAGAAGATTCAGGCAAAAGAAAATCCCCCTCGAAACCGGGGGGGATTTTCTTTTGGGGAAAAAAGTTATGTAAGAGGCTAATGGTGAGCCGCAGGATCAGCGTGCCCGATCTCACCGGTCTTTATCGCGATACAAATCTTCGCGCCGACAGTAAATATAAGAAGCCCTATTGCCCATACCCCAAGGGATATCCAGAGTTCCATGGCATTCGGCATATAGTCATATATATCACCGAGTGTGCCGGGAATAAAGCCGGGGAAGATCAGGCCCATGCCTTTTTCAATGTAGACCCCGACAAAAATAAATGCGCATGCGATATTCAGCATGAAGAAATTTTTTCTGATGCTTGGGACGATCAATATCAAAAAGGCGATGCTGTTAACGATAAGGGCCGTCCATATCCAGGGGACCAACTGGCTGTGACCACGGAGTCCGTTCCAGAGATAATTAAACGGCTCAATGTGCGCGGTCGCGGAGTACATTTCCTTGAATACCTCGCTGCCGAGCAGGAAGAGATTAACAGCCATGCACCATGTGACTATCTCGGCCACTTTGTGAAGCGCTTCGTCAGCTATCTTCAGCTTTGTGGTCTTCCTGATGATCTGAAAGATGATAAGCATAAATGCCGGTCCTGAACAGAAGGCCGAAGCGATAAACCTGGGGGCCAGCACCGCGGTGTTCCAGAACGGTCTCGACGGAGCGCCCAGATACAGGAAAGCAGTGACTGTATGAATGCTGATCGCGGCAGGTACGGAAAAAAAGATGAACGGCATGATGAGTTTCGTCTTGTATGATTTTCCGGCATATGTTTTGGAAAGCGCATAGATCACCAGAGACAGATTCAGGATCAGATACATATTCAGCACCACAACGTCCCAGGTCAATATTGACTGGGGAAAATTAAAAATACCGATCATCGGGATAAGGTGCCAGAACCTTTCCGCACTGCCCATATCAAGGACAATAAACATAAGGCACATCGACACTGCTGCAACAGCCATTATCTCGCCGATCAGGACTATTTCGCCTATCGGTTTGAAATCATAAATATAATAAGGGATCACAAGCACCACAGCTGCTGCCGCGACCCCGACAAGGAACGTGAAGTTAGCGATATACCAGCCCCAGGACACATCGTCTCTCATATTGGTGGCAATAAGTCCCTGATCGATCTGTCTGAATACAAACGCAATTCCTACTAGGGCCAATAATGAAAGGAAGCCGATCCAGGCTTTGTATTCCTTGCTTCCCGTGACTACTGTTCTAACAATACCGTTTATCGCATCAATTGCCATAACCCTATCTCTCCTCTAACTTTTAATACCGGTACCCATGCTGAAGAAGTAAAAGAACTTCGGGTTGGTATCGATCTCTTCTTTCAGTCTGAACACCTTCATGTTTTCAAGGATATAACGTATCTCGCTGTTCGGGTCCATCAGATTGCCGAATTTTCTCGCCCCTACAGGACATGCCTCGACGCATGCTGTGTATCTGCCTTCCCTTGAACGCTGAATGCAGAATGTGCACTTGCCGACGACCCCTTTATACTGCGGCCTGTTTCCCAGGTAATGGATTTCGGGGTTGAATTCTTCATTCGGTATATTAGGTTTCCCCCAGTTGAAATTCCTCGCACCGTAGGGACACGCCGCCATACAGAAGCGGCACCCGATACACCAGTTGTAATCTACTACGACTATGCCGTCCGGCTCCTGCCAGGTTGCCTGCACCGGACAAACCTTTACGCATGGCGGTTTCTTGCACTGCTGGCACTGGACCGGAACATAAAAACGGCCCTTTTGCGGGACCTGTTCAGGCTCGTAATAACGGTTGGAATGCTCAAGGCCCTGCCATTTATTGTTGCCCTTCTGAAATTCAAGGACCTTTATCCAGTGAATCTGCGGGTCCCTTGACAGGTTGTTCTCCTTGACGCATGCGTAGATGCATCTCCTGCATCCGATACATCTCGACAGGTCCAGAGCGTAGCCGAATACTGTGTTGTCCATCGGAGGCGTTGCCTTTGCACGGACTTTCTTCCCGTATTTAAAAGAGAGTTCCTCTTCGAGCTTCGCGAGTATGTCCCTTAAGTCATCCGCGTCCAGTCTCTTGTAATGCTGTCTGAAGAATTCTTCAAACGCGTATGCCCCGGCATCGCCCGCGGCAAGCCCGGTGGCTGCAACGCCTGCGGTCAGACCTGCCAGAAATTTTCTCCTAGTGATCAGGCCTTTGTCTTTCCCTTTTATATCATCTGACATTGAACCGCCTCCAAATAATTAATCAATGCTGAGTTCCTTCTGAAGATTGAGTTTCCTGGCCCGATGAAGCGGCCCTGATATTTAACGGGGTCCTCGGGGCAGGCTCGGGTTTAATCGCCTGGAATGGAGGGTTGTGCGGGTTATGACACTGGGTGCAGTGCATCCACTGCTTTTCCCCGTTCCAGCTGCCAGTCCTCTTACCGTGAACACCCATCTTCCATTCGCGGTAGACCCTCTTGTGACACTGTTCGCACACCCTGTAATATTCATTGAATCCGACGAGCTTGCCGTTTATAAGCTGAAACTGGTCTCTTTTCTTCGCACTGTGGCAATCGAGGCACCATCTGTTTTCCGTGTCGTGGTTCAAGAAAGCGCCAGGTACTTCGTCATGCGGCTCTGCCAGTTCCCGTCTCTGATAATTCGTTTCCCAGGATTCATCATGACAATCCGAGCACGGGAAAATATTCAATTCATTCATGGGCGCGATAAATTGCTGAATTTCCTCGACAGGTCTGTCAAAAGGGACTTCTCCCGGATATTCGGCATGCCCTGCGCCATGCGCTCCTTCAGCGGCCTGTTCGCCATGGGCCGCTTCAGCACCGGCGGCATAAATACTCTGGGGATTGCACGGCAGGAACAGAAGAGCGGTCATTATTAAGGACATGATAAACAGCTTACACCTTAGGCGTTTTATCGTCATAGTTACCTCTTAATTTTTTAATTAGAGAAAAGCCTAACAAGAACGGCGACACTGGGTTTAAAGTATACTTCAAATGATTTCAGCTGTCAAAATAAAAAAAATAATCAGAATATAACCGATTCTTATGATCTTGAATCCTTGACTGCCGGACCCATAAAACACTTATTATGTAACTGACATGTTCCCTGTAAGCCCTGAAAAAGAAAAAGCACTGAGAGACCGAATGAACGGTCTTGGTATTTATGAAAAGGATATGGAGGAAGCCTTTGTCCGCTCCGGAGGCAGGGGCGGGCAGAATGTGAACAAGGTGGCGACGTGTGTTTATCTGAAACATTTACCGACCGGGGTCGAGGTGAAATGCCAGAAGGCGCGCACGCAGGGACTTAACCGTTACTATGCGCGCGTGCTGCTGGTGGAGAAAATAGACAGTCTGACAAGAGGCGCGGAAAGCGAAGAGCAGCAGAGGATCGCGAAGATAAAACGGCAGAAGCGCAAACGCTCAAGGCGCGCCAAAGAAAAGATGCTCGCGGACAAACATATGACGTCCCAAAAAAAAGCCACGCGTACTTACAGGGGGGACGTTGACGAGATGTGATGGCATGCCGCTCCATGCCCCTGCCTTCCGGTCCTGTCATCACGCTAAGGGAAATATCATGCGGATATTGACCTCTCATTTTATTAAGTTTTCCTGATTTATTTTTCTTTTGCATTAAACGGGCTTTCCTGATATATTTATGCAATATTATTTTCGGGGGAGCGTATGCTGGAAATAGACATTCCCGGTTTCGGCGCCGTCAAACTGAAACGCCTCGTCTCTGACTTCACCGGCACCCTGTCTTTTAACGGGGAACTGATTCCCGGCGTAAAAGAACGGATAAACAGGCTGTCCGAATCACTTTCGATCCATGTGTTGACCTCGGACACTTTCGGGACAGCGAAGGCGGAGCTTAAGGACGTTCGCTGTAAAGTGCATGTATTAGAGGGGGAATACCACGACCTCCAGAAAGAGGAGTTCGTGGAGCAGCTGGGCGCAAATGGTGTAGTTGCTTACGGAAACGGTAACAATGACAGGAAAATGCTCAGGGCCGCACGCATAGGCATTGCGGTGACTGAAGGTGAAGGCTGTTCAGTCGACATACTTATGGCCGCCACCGTGCACGTGACTAGCATAACCGCGGGACTCGACCTTCTTCTTTATCCGAAGCGTCTGAAGGCCACGCTCAGATACTGATCTTAAATGGACTTCCTTGAATTCATTTTTCCGGTATCAGGTGTCAAGACGTATATCTTCATCCCCCCGTTAGTTGCCTTGGTTGTCTCATTTTTCACTTCCATGGGCGGCGTATCAGGGGCCTTCCTGCTTCTGCCGTTTCAGATGAGCTTCCTTAAATATACAAGTCCGTCCGTCAGCGCGACGAATTTTGTTTTTAATATAGTCGCGATCCCAAGCGGCGTCTACCGTTATATTAAGGAAGGACGTATGGCCTGGCCGCTGACATGGGTCGTTATCGTCGGGACCCTGCCCGGAGTATTTATTGGTTATTACCTGAGGGTCCTTTACCTGCCTGACCCCAGGACCTTCAAGCTGTTTGTCGGCTGCGTCCTGCTCTATATCGGCACCCGCCTGTTTTATGAAACAACGGGCAAGGCCGCGGAAGGGAAAAACCGGATGAAGGCCCTCGACGAAAAATTCAAACAGAGGACAGAGGAACTCAAGAAACAGCAGAATGCCCGTATTGCTTCCGGGCTTCCTGCGGAGGCGGTTGTAAAGACGCTTTCGTTCAGCCTTTCGAGAGTGGAATATGAATTCTGGGGGGAAAGGTTCTCATACAGCACACCCGCAATGTTCATGCTCGCATTTATCGTAGGGATAATAGGCGGGACCTACGGTATAGGTGGAGGAGCGATAATAGCGCCTTTCTGCGTGGCGGTGTTCCGTCTGCCGGTATACACAGTAGCGGGCGCCGCGCTGATGGGGACTTTCTTAACATCAATCGCGGGGGTCATTCTCTACAGCGTCATGCCTGCGAAGCAGGGGCTTGCCACATCGCCTGACTGGCTGCTGGGTTTCCTGTTCGGCGCGGGGGGATTTGCAGGGATGTATCTGGGGGCCAGGTTCCAGAAATTCATGCCGCAGAAATTCATCAAATTGATACTGGGCGCGATAATCATGTTTCTGGCCTTGAAATACATTCTGCAATTTTTCGTATAGTCATTTTCACTTTGCAATAAATCAATCAAACTCCTTATAATATTTTCTTTTCATAAATAATTTTTTTCAGGAGGCCCACATTGCGCAATAAAATTTCGATCGATCTTGCTGGCAGGGTAAAAAACCTTCCGCCTTACCTTTTCGCAGCCATAGATAAAATGAAGCAGGAAGCACTCGGTAAAGGCATTGACCTGATCGACCTGAGCATAGGAGATCCTGATACACCGACTCCAAGGAATATCGTAGAATGCATGAGGAAGGCGGTAAGAAATCCCGCTCATCATCAATATCCGTCATACTCCGGAATGCTCTCATTCAGACAGGCGGTTGCCGGCTGGTATAAGAAACGGTTCAATGTGACCCTGGACCCCGCAACAGAGGTCCTCTCCCTTATCGGATCAAAGGAAGGTATCGGACATGTGCCTCTTGCGTTTGTAAATCCGGGTGATGTTGTGCTTGTCCCCTCTCCCGGATATCCGGTCTACCCGGTAGCGACCCTGTTTGCGGGAGGCATAAGCCACATAATGCCTCTGGTCGAGAAAAACAATTATCTCCCTGATTTGAAGGCAGTCCCGAAGAGTGTTCTTAAGAAGACAAAATTGATGTTCGTGAACTACCCCAACAACCCGACGTCAGCATGCGCGGGCAGGTCCTTTTATAAAGATGTTGTCAGCTTCGCGGAGAAGAACAACATCATCGTCTGTCATGACGCCGCCTATTCCGAATTATATTACGATGATAAAAAGCCGTTGAGTTTCCTCCAGATCCCCGGAGCAAAGGACGTGGGGATTGAATTTCACTCTCTTTCAAAAACATATAATATGACCGGATGGAGGATCGGTTTCGCTGTAGGGAACAAAGCCGCGATCGCGGGCCTCGGAAAGATCAAGACCAATCTCGATTCCGGGATCTTTCAGGCCATCCAGGAGGCAGGGATCGAGGCGCTAAACACCGACGATGCCGTACTGAAGAAGATCAGGGACATGTATCAGCAAAGAAGAGACGTTTTGTGTGACGGGCTGAATAAAATGGGGCTTTCGGTCGATAAGCCGAAGGCGTCTTTCTACTTATGGGTCAAATGTCCGAAGGGGTTCTCCTCGATGGACTTCACGGTACACCTGCTGAATCATGCGGGCATCCTTACCACACCGGGTAACGGCTTCGGCGCTCCAGGCGAAGGATATATTAGATTTGCTCTGACTGTGCCGGTAAAGAGGACCAAAGAGGCTGTCGCGAGGATAGGAAAGATACTCTGACCAGAATTAGCAGTTGTAAATTTCAGGGGAGGTCAGCGAAAAGTGTTGCGCCATACCATAGTGCAGACATTGCCGGTCAGAAGCATAGGATTTTAGCGTAATTTAATACGTCCCCGGTCTGCGATAATTCCCTTTCAATATTTTCATGGCATTCAAGACTTTTTGCGGGCCTTCCCTGAAATTGGACCACGCTTATACATTATTTAGGCCGGCGCTTGTTGAGGACGTCCTCCCCAAACCTGACAAACAATTTTTCATATACCTGCAGTATGCCTTCAGCCTCATTCTGAATGCGGTGTCTGCCGGTTATCTTCTCCCGCGCCTGTCTGCCCATCAGGGACACGCGACCGGGGTCTTCGGTAATTTTCATTATCGCTTCCGTCAATGCATCCGTGTCTCTGCAGGGCACAACATAACCGTCTTCACCTTCCGTGATCAACTCCGGCCAATAGCCCGTTCGCGTGGCCACCACAGGACATCCTGAAGCCATCGCCTCAAGGCATGGGAGACCGAATCCCTCTACCCTGCTCGGACATGCCACTACCGACAGGGAACGGTACCATCCGGGTATGTCACCGGAGTCCTCGAGAAACCCGGTAAAGTGAAACCTGTCATCCAGCCCGGCCTTCTGTATCTTTGCCCGGAGCTTCCGCTCGTATGACTGATACTCCTCTGTAGTCTGTCCCACGAGCACGACGCTCCATTCAGGACGCGAGGGCAAAACACGTATCATCGCTTCAACAAATTCTTCGGTCCCCTTCTGCGGCCTGATGCGGCCGAATATCCCGATCCCGTATCTTCCCTTCAGGCCCCGTGCGGCCCACGCCTCCGCCCGGTCATCCGGAGGATGGAAAAGGTCGGTGTTGACCCCATGCGGAATGACCACTGCCTCCCTGTCAAGGAATGAGGCCGCCCTTGATGAAGCCGCAATGAGACCGTCCATCTGGTGGTAATAGAACCGTGTTATCCAGCTGTGTCTTCGCTGCGCCACTGAGGTAAACAGAAGGATGAGTCTGAAGCGGAAGATATGCTTCAGGACAATGCCGGCCAGCATGTCGACGTTGCGCCTGGCGTGCCAGATACGGTATTGTCCATCACGGCAGTGCCGCCAGAACTGCCCGAAGGTGATCCGGGGGATACTTTTGTCAATATGAAACCCCAGGGTGGCTATTGGTATATTTTTGGCCTGCTCGGGGAGCACTGCGATCATGCTCGCATTAATGCCGGAAAAGCGCTTGCCCAGACATGGGGCAATGACTCGTAATTCGCGGGGATCGATTGGTTTATCTTCCATTTATATGATCTAAACTTTCAAAGTCAGAACAAAATTATTTAACACTAACACTGACAAACAATTATTAGATACCATTGGTCGTCATTCCCGCGTAGGCGGGAATCCAGTCCTTTTAATAAATTATGCTCAACGTGGATTCCCCGGTCAAGCCGGGGAATGACGGACTTAGGATTAAGTTCATCAGCCTGCCATATCATCAAGAGACAAGAAAATTATTAAATAGGGTTCACCTTGTATATGATGTGTATTAGTGGCCAACTGCTTTTTTAGGTTTATTACTAAACGGATCATTATTCCAAAATCTCCCCTGCCCCTCTTTACAAAAGAGGGGGATAATCCCTCCCTTGGGCAAAGGTAGTTGAGGAGGGATTTTTACAATCAAGTGTATACACACTGATGAACTCCTTAGCAATTGATCCGGGTACGTTGATTCTATCCAATAATGTCCGACATTTGCAATGCGGACAACTGTGATACAATAGGCGGAAATAAAATTACTCTCAGAACCTTTTATGCATCAGGGTAAGCGGCCCCGCCGTAAATCCTTTACAATGCGATGTGATATGAGGATGTACCCTTGGCAGCCAGACATACTACATAATGAAATGCTAACAGACATCAATTATGCTTTCATGAATCTTGCTAAGGTATCGCAGGTAAAGTCTTTCCGTCGCCTCCGCTTACTCTGCAATAGTCATTTAATGCGACTGTAAAGTTAAATAAGATGTCACGCGCATATATCGGAATCGGCTCAAACCTCGGTAACAGGGAGGACAACTGCGAGAGGGCTATCAGGCGCCTGTCAGAGCAGGGGATAAAGGTAACTCGGCGCTCCTCCATGATTGAAACAAAGCCATGGGGTGTGACGGAACAGCCTGACTTCATCAATCTGGCAATCGAAATTGAAACCGGCCTGAAGCCGGATGAATTGCTGTTCCTTCTGAAAACAATTGAAGCTGAAATCGGCAGACAGCCGGCCGTTCATTGGGGACCGAGGGTCGTCGACCTGGACATTTTACTATATGATGATATTGTTATTAAGACCCATGAACTGGAGGTCCCGCATCCGCATCTCGCGGAGAGGGAATTTGTCCTTGGACCGCTTGCGGAAATAGCGCCTGAGGTGGTACATCCGGTTTTGAAGAAAAGCATCCGGGAACTGCTGATGAATTTATAGGGCAAGCCATGCCCCTGCAATTTATATTATTTAAGAACGGTCAACCACAGGGGGTTGCCCCTACACAACACCCTTTTTCGCGATCTCCCCGAAGTTCCTCAGAACCTGAAGTCCTGCTGCCTGGCTCTTTTCCGGGTGGAACTGAACGCCAAAGATATTGCCCTTCCTTACCGATGACGTAAATTCGATCCCGTAATCAGTGGTTGTCAAAATAATCGAAGCCTCTTCAGGCGCGACATAATAAGAGTGCACAAAATAAAAGTAGCTCTTGTCGGGAATACCGTTGAACAAGGGATTGTCCACCTGTTTTATATTGATGGCGTTCCATCCCATGTGAGGGACCTTAAGGGATTGAGAGATGGATGTCTTGCCGACACCCCCCTTTAATTCCCCCCGTGGTAAGGGGGGACACCAAGGAGTTGAAAAATCGAACCGGACTACTTTGC
>JBFLYJ010000076.1:0-10105 GCA_040756635.1 Nitrospirota bacterium | reverse complement strand
GGCATGCTGGCCACTGCGCTGAACGCGCTGGCGCTGCAGAACGCCCTTGAGATCAACGGGATGCCGACCAGGGTGCTTTCAGCCATAGAGATGCGTGAACTCGCTGAGCCTTATATCAGGAGGAGGGCGGTCAGGCACCTGGAAAAGGGCCGTTTTGTAATATTTGCGTGCGGCACAGGCAATCCTTACTTCACAACCGACACTGCCGCTTCTCTGCGGGCGGTTGAAATCGGGGCCGAAGTTATTCTGAAGGCGACGAAGGTCGATGGTATTTACAGCAGCGATCCGGTAAAGAATCCAAAAGCCGTCAAGTTCAGGGACATTTTATATATGGATGTCCTGAAAAAAGGACTGAAGGTGATGGATTCGACTGCCATATCGCTCTGTATGGATAATAATCTTCCGATAATCGTATTCGGTCTTATGAAAAAAGGAAATATCAGGAAGGTCCTGGAAGGGAAAAAAATCGGGACTATTGTAAAAGGGGGGGGATGAGTCCTTATGCAAAAGGAAGCAAAAAACAGAATAGTTGACAGAATGGAAAAGACAATTGACATCCTGAAAAAAGACCTTGCCGGCATAAGGACCGGACGCGCTTCGCTTGCGATCTTTGACGGCATAATGGTCGACTACTTCGGCACTCCCACTCCCCTGAACCACGTTGCGACCTTAAGCGTCCCCGAAAGCAGGCTGATCACCATTCAGCCGTGGGACCCGAAAGTGATACCGAATATTGAAAAGGCTATCCAGAAATCCGACCTCGGTCTGAACCCCAACAATGACGGCAAAGTCATACGCCTGGCGATCCCTCAGCTTACCGAAGAGCGCAGGAAAGAAATAGTAAAACATGTATATAAAAGAGGTGAAGAGGCAAAAATTTCTCTGAGAAATATCCGGCGCGACGGTAATGAAGAGATGAAAAAGATTGAAAAGGACAAGCATATGAGTGAAGATGAGACCAAGCGCGCCGTCGACGAGATCCAGAAACTCACCGATGCATACATAAAAAAGGTCGACGAGACCGTTTCTCATAAAGAAGCCGAAGTTATGGAGGTATAATTTTTTAAATTCGTGTCAGTGTCAGTGGTTAGTGCAAGTTTATTTTATTTCTGACACTGTCACTATCAACTTACACTAAATAGAAGGAGGATTTTATGGCGCTAAGAGTCGGCATCAATGGATTTGGAAGGATTGGAAGGAATTTTTTAAGGACATGCCTCGGAGAAAGTTCAATCGAGATCGTAGGGATAAATGATCTTACCGACGCAAAAGTACTGGCGCATCTTCTGAAGTACGATTCGGTTCACGGTATATTTGATGCCGATGTCCAGGCCAAGGAAAACAGCATCGTTATTAACGGCAAAACAATCGGGGTCACAGCCATAAAGGACCCTGCCCAGCTTCCCTGGAAGGACCTTAAGGTCGATATCGCGCTTGAATCCACCGGCCACTTCGTTGACAGGGCCGGGGCCTCAAATCATCTGTCCGCGGGCGCAGGGTGGGTCATAATATCGGCCCCCGCTAAAGAGCCTGACGCCACCGTCTGTATGGGCGTCAACGAGGGAAGCCTCGACGCGTCAAAACATAAAATCATATCAAACGCGTCCTGCACGACCAACTGCCTGGCCCCGATCGCCAAGGTAATCGACGAGAAATTTACGATCAAACGCGGTTTGATGACAACGATACATTCATACACTAACGACCAGCGTATTCTCGACCTTCCCCACAAGGACCTCAGAAGGGCCCGGGCCGCGGCGCTTTCCATGATACCGACCACAACAGGGGCGGCAAAGGCCGTAGGGCTGGTGCTCCCGCATCTTAAAGGAAGGCTCGACGGCATGGCGATAAGGGTCCCGACCCCGAATGTCTCTGTCGTTGACCTCGTGGCAGACCTTGAAAAAGAGACGACCGCAGATGCCGTAAACGCGGCCCTTAAAGAGGCGGCCGAAGGTCCGATGAAGGGAATACTGCAGTACTGCGACGAACCGCTTGTTTCCATCGACTTCAACGGCAACCCGCATTCCTCCATGGTTGACGCGAGCGTTACAAAGGTGCTTGAAGGAAAAATGGTGAAGGTACTCTCCTGGTACGACAATGAATGGGGTTACAGCACCCGTTTGAAAGATTTAATGATTTATATAGACAAAAAGAGGTAAGACACGAAATGGAAGACAATAACTCTCTGCCGATTAAAGGCGTATGGAACAAGTTGTCTATTAAGGACCTGAACATCAAGGGCAAGAAGCTCTTTATAAGGGTTGATTTCAATGTGCCTCTCGATGAGAACCTGAACATAACGGATGACAGAAGGATCCGCTCCGCCCTGCCTACGATTAACTACGCGATTGACGAGGGCAGCAAGATAATCCTCGCCTCCCATCTCGGCAGGCCGAAGGGAAAGCCTGATAAAAGGTACAGCCTGGCTTCCGTTGCGAGAAGACTCCAGAGACTGATCAAGAAAGAAGTGACCTTCCTGCCTGATTGCGTAGGGCCCAAGGTTGAAGAGGCCGTAAGCAAGATGGCTGACGGAGACATCATCCTTCTTGAAAACCTGCGCTTTCACCCTGAGGAAGCGTCAAATGACGAGTCCTTCGGCAAGTCCCTCTCAAAGCTCGCTGATTACTATATCAACGACGCCTTCGGGGCAGCGCACAGAAGCCACGCTTCGATTACGGGCATCGCTAAATATCTCCCTGCCGCCGCCGGTTTCCTTCTTCAGAAGGAGATCGAATACCTGCAGGGGGTCATCAACAATCCTGTCAGACCGTTTGTCGCCATTCTCGGCGGGGCAAAGGTCTCCGGCAAGATAGACGTCATCAAGAACCTCGAGAACAAGGTCGACAAGGTCATTGTCGGCGGAGGTATGGCATATACGTTTTTAAAGGCTGAAGGGTACAACGTCGGGGACTCCCTTGTTGAGAAAGACATGCTTGACCTCGCCACGCAAATAAGAGAGGGTGTTGTTTCCAAGGGGATTAAATTCTATCTCCCCGTGGACTGCGTTATCGCACAAAGTATCGAGCCTGCTGCCGAAACGAAACTCGTTACCGCGCAGGAAATACCCAACGGCTGGAAGGCCGTCGATATCGGACCGGCCTCCGTGAAACTCTTCTCCGTAGCTCTGGAAAACGCCAAAACCATTTTATGGAACGGTCCCATGGGGGTCTTTGAAGTAGACGCGTTCTCACGCGGGACATATGCGATAGCGCATTCCGTCGCAGACGCGTACGCACTGACAATCGTCGGCGGCGGAGACACGGATCTTGCCGTAAGCAGGGCCGGGGTATCAGAGAGCATCTCCTTTATCTCGACAGGCGGAGGGGCTGCGCTCGAACTGCTTGAAGGGAAGGCACTACCGGGGCTTGTGGCGCTGACGGACAAATAAAGTCCAAGCAACAAGCACCAGATAACAAACAAATATTAATTCTCAAACACGAATGACCAAAACCTGTAACCGGGTTTTGGTCATTCGTGTTTGAAGCGTGTCTGGAATTTGGTGCTTGGTATTTGGGATTTTCCCTCCCCTGCCGGTCAGGATTTCTTATAGCTCTTCATGTGCCGCTCAATCTCTCTCTTCGCCTCTTTCGCTTTTATTGAATCCCTCTTCTCATATTCCCTCTTTCCCTTTGCAAGACCGATTTCCACTTTTGCCTTTCCGTTTTTGAAATATATCTTCAGCGGGACGAGTGTGAATCCCTTCTGGCTGATGCCGCCCCACAATTTGACTATCTCTTTTTTATGAAGCAGCAGTTTTCTCGTCCGCAGCGGATCGTGGTTCAGTATGTTGCCGTGACTGTACGGACTGATGTGGCAGTTCAGCAGATACGCCTCTCCCTCCTTGATGATTACATAACTGTCTTTGAGGTTGGCCCTTCCTTCCCTTAAAGATTTCACTTCAGTACCAAGCAGTGATATCCCCGCTTCATGCTTGTCCTGTATATGATAATCGTGAAAGGCCTTCCTGTTGGTCGCTACAGTCTGTTCCATGTAAAGAAGGATACCTTTACCATATTCTGCAAGTCAATATTAGTCTTGTGCTGCTGATAATCAAAGTTAATAAATCTATTCACTGTTGACAATAAAATAAAATATGTTTAAATTACTGATTGCTTGCCGAAAAATAAATCTGAATATATGTTACTTATTAACTTATATACCGGCCACGTGTGCGGCCGGAAACAACAGGGGAGGGAATAAGGATATATGAAACAGGTAGTATCGGTAGTAAACCTCAAGGGTGGAGTCGGTAAAACCACAACAGCGGTCAATCTAGCGGCATGCTGGGCCGAGCAGGGTAAGAAGGTCCTTCTTGTGGACCTCGATCCCCAGGGAAGCGCAAGTATCTGCGTCGGAGTAGCAAGCAGAGGGCGCAGGCTCCTGGATGCCATGCAGAAAATAATATCATTGCCGGTTGTCTCAACGGATGTCTCCGGACTGGACCTCGTGCCTTCAGGACCTGAACTGGTTTCTGCAAGACAGATATTCGTTGACGGACCGGGAGACGAAATTTTTTCAAGCTGTCTGAAGCAGACAGCAGGGGAATGGGACTGTGTGATCATCGACTGTCCTCCGAGCCTGGACGTGCTCACCATGTCCGCGCTGCTGGCCAGTCATCACGTGATCGTCCCGGTAGAGGCATCGTTCCTCGGATTAAACGGCGTCAGACAAATGGTCTCTGCCGTCGAGTCAGCAAAGTCCCGCAACGCAAACCTTGAAATAAAGGCCGTCATTCCCTGCCGCGCGCAGCCCCGCCGCAGGATTCATTGGGAGATAATGGACAGACTTAACGAGATGTTCCCGGCAAAGGTATCGCCGATAATCCATGAAAATGTTTCTCTGGCTGAGGCCCCCGGCCGCGGGAAGCCCGTTATCATGACCGCAAGGATATCACGCGGTTCGGATGACTACCGCCTTGTATCTTTATGGCTGGCTGAGCACGTGGGACTGGAAGAAAAAGAGACCGTCGAGTTTTCTCATGATGAATTTTCGCAGCCACTTGCAGAGGTGAGCAGTCTTTGATTATTTCGCAGGGGGCATATTGCGATATGCCCCCTGATTACCCCTTTTCATATCTGCAATAACCGGAAGGCATTACAGTCCTTCAGAAAGCCGGCTTCAGTCAAGGAAGACACCGTCTTCAACAGCAGTAGTACCTCAACCCTCCAGCACTTCCCTTATCTTTAACAGAAGCTTGTCCGGGTAAATGGGCTTTGAGACGAAAGTCAGGTTTTCTTCAATAATTTTTTTCGCGCGAATAATGTCTGCGGTATAGCCGCTTGTGAAGATGCCCTTTATTAAGGGGTTGATTTTTTTTATCTCCGCAAAGGCTTCTTCACCGTTCATGCCGGGCATTATCACATCAATGATAACAAGGGCGATGGTCCCAGCGTGCTTTGTGAACTGGTCCACGGCGTCTCTTCCGTCCACAGCCTCTATCACCCTGTACCCTGTATCTTCAAGGACGGACCTTATGGATTCCCGGACGTCTTCCTCATCTTCGGCCACGAGAATGGTCTCTGCTTTTCCGGCTGACGCATATGGTCCCTCCGGCTTTTCAGCCGCCACGCCTGATTTGATCGCAGGCAGATAGATATTGAAAGTCGTCCCTTCACCGGATTCACTGAATATATCGATATGTCCGCTGTGCTGCGTTATTATCCCATACACGATGGACAGGCCAAGTCCTGTTCCCTTGCCCACCTCCTTGGTAGTGAAAAAAGGCTCGAATATCTTCTGCCTTATATCCCCGCTGATCCCCGCCCCTGTGTCTTTTACCGACAGACGCGCGTATGTCCCCGGACTTCCGAACCCGTGGGTCCTGATAAACTGCTCGTCCATGTCCATGGTGTCCGTTTCTATGGTAAGACTGCCCCCGCCGGGCATGGCGTCCCTCGCGTTGGTGGCAAGGTTGATAATGACCTGCTCCATCTGGTGCCTGTCCGCCATTATAACCGGGTCCTTATCGGTCTTAAACACCCTGATCTCGATGTCCTCACTGATGAAATTAACAAGGAGCCTCTCGGCGCCCCTGACGACATCATTGAGGCTCACCGGGGAAAGGTCCACTAACTGCTTCCGGCTGAAGGCAAGGAGTTCGCCCGCGATCCTGGCGGCGCTGTCGGATAGTTTCATGATCCTGTCAAGATTGTCCCGCACATGGTCGTCATCCTGCACCCTCTTCTGTATGAGATAAGCATTGTTAATAATCGCTGTAAGTATGTTATTGAATTCATGAGCCACTCCGCCGGCAAGCTGTCCCACGGCCTCCATCTTCTGCGCATGCTGTAACTGCTGCTCGAGCTGCCTGCGTTCGGTAATATCAAGAAAAGTGACTACGGCCCCGAGCACCCGTTCTTCATCTCTTATCGGATAAGACCAGTACTCCACGCAGAAACTGGTGCCGTCCGCCCGCCACAGGACCTCATCATCGACATGTATCCCGACTCCGTTTCTGTATCCCAGATAAATCCGGCATTCCTCCTCGGGATATGGTGTGCCGTCGACCCTTGTGTGGTGGACAAGATTATGAATGTTCTTCCCAAGAAGGTCCTCTTCTTTTTCGTATCCCAGCAGATTCAGGCATGAAGGGTTGACAAACGTGCAGTTGCCTGCAGTGTCGACGCCGTAAATCGCCTCCGCAGTCGAATTGAGAAGCCGCTTTACCATCTCCTCGCTCACCTTCAGCTCCGCCTCTGCCTGTTTGCGTTCCGCTATCTGATGTTCCAGTCCTTTGAGGGTCTCTCTCAATCTCGATGCCATGCCGTTAAAAGCTCCGGCGAGCTCTCCGAGTTCGTCTTCGGAGGTATACTCTATTTTTGCTTCGAGATCTCCGGCTGTGATTCGACGGGACATGCCTGTCAGCTCCTGGACCGGTTCATTGATCCCATAGCGGATTATTAAATTCAGGACGATGATTCCAAACATCACGGCTGAGGTCCCGATCAGGACGCTTATTAAAATAAATTCCTGGAACGTGTCATAAATCCTCTTGGTCGTAACGCAGATACGGAGCTCTCCCATGACGATGTCAAACAGTTTGACGGGATAACGCAGCTCGTAATCAGCGCTGTCTCCGGTAAGTTTTATCTGGGTGACCCCGCTCGGCAGCATTCTGGCACCAGGAGGTTTTTCAAGACTCAGGACCTGGCCTATGAAGGGAAGGACTGTGCTCGCAAGGCACCGTCCTTCCTTGTTTACGAGGGTCACGCGCTGTATATCGGAATCGAGTGATTGCAGATGCACCAGGAGTTCCTGCAGCCTGTCATACTCGCGTACGGCAAGCGGTCCAGATGATGTTTCCGCCAGGCTAAGGATCAGCACCTCCATCTTTTCTGTCTGCTGGGCCTTCAGGCGATCGATCTCGGCAATAAAATACCACAGGAGCATGAACCCCACGATCAGGAAGATCATGATGGTGTATGGAAGGATGATCTTCCATTTAACCTTGAGGTTGCGAAATATGTTCATGTCTCCGCATCTCCCGTAAAACCTGCAGGTCCGCCCTGGCGCAGTATCTAGTACTCTCCCATCCGGACGCCGGCCTTAAACATAATATCTCTGTATTTTTTCCAGAGTCCGGCCCCGTCCTCCAGGGTCACCGTTCCATACAGTTTCAATATCTCCTGCCCTTCATCGCTCAGGACAAATGATACAAAATCCTCTGCATTCCTTTTCCCATTGGTCTTTTTTGGAAGAACGAGATATAGGGGACGGAAGAGAGGATACCTCCCGCTCGCAATGTTTTCATACGTAGGCGCAACACCGTTTAGATGCAGCAGCTTCACGTTCCGCCGCCGCGCGCTGCTGACGCCCGTGATGCCTACAGTCATATCATTGTCCTGTACATATTCCTCAAGCGGTCCGGAGCTCTCCATCTTTATGGCGTCGTCGGTATAATCCATCTCCCGGTCGAAAAAAACCAGTTCGCGGGTCATCATACCGACCCCGGATATCTTGCCCCCCGGTCCCTGCTCACGTATTACCAGCTTGATCTTCCTGTCCGGTCCGCCGAGGTCTTTCCAGTTCGAGATTCCGCCCTTAAGAATAGACTTCAACTGCTCGATCGTAATACCGCTTACAGGATTGCCCCGGTTGACGATCACGACCAGCGCGTCCCAGGCGACCTGTATAAGTCTGACATTCTCTTCCTCTGCGATCGGCAGTATGTGGCGGCAGCTTCCCCCCATGTCCGATTTCAGGGCGGCCGTGTCGCGGATGCCCCGAGTGGCCCCGCCTCCTTCTATCTGTATCCTGACCCCTGTTTTTTTCGTATAAGCTACTGCCAGCTCATGCATGAAGGCCTCTTTGGTCACCCCGCAGCCGACCCATTTAAGCACAGGTTTCGTCTCAATGGTTTTTTGGGACGCGTTCTCTCTGTTTATATCACGTGACGTTCCCTGACCGTAATTGACGGATGGAAACACCAGCAGGACCACCCCTGTCAAAACAAAAACTTCAATCACCCATAATGTCGCTTTCCTAATGTTTCTCATGTAAGTACTTAGTGTCCAAACCCGAAAGAGGCGCCGGGCCAAAGATACAGGCTATACGCTGCTTATTTATTCAGAAGTTCCCTTATTTTCAACAGCAGGGTCTCCGGGTAAACTGGCTTTGAGATAAAGGGCAGGGCATTTTCGTGTAATTTGCTGTTACGGACAATGTCCGAGGTATAGCCGCTGATAAAAACGGCTTTTATGTGAGGGCTGATCTTCTTTATCTCTTCATATGTCTCAATGCCGTTCATATGTGGCATTATAACATCAATTATAAGAAGATCAATAGCTTCTTCATTGTCCCTGAATTTCTCTAAGGCATCATTTCCATTAACAGCCTCCACCACCCTGTAACCAAACTGCTCAAGGACCGATTTAATGGATAAGCGCACTGACGCCTCGTCTTCGGCAAGAAGTATGGACTCTCCGTTTCCGGTCAGTAATACCGGTGCAGGAAGTTTTTCTTTTTTCACTGATGCCCTGATCTCCGGCAGAAACACCCTGAAGGTCGTCCCTTCTTTAGGGCCGCTGAACACATCGATATGTCCGTTGTTCTGCGTTATTATTCCATACACGATGGACAGGCCAAGTCCTGTTCCCTTGCCCACCTCCTTGGTAGTGAAAAAAGGTTCGAATATCTTCTGCCTTATATCCCCGCTGATCCCGGGACCCGTGTCTTTTACCGATAAAACCGCGTACATCCCCGGACTGCCAAACCCATGAGTAGCGACAAACTGCTCGTCCATTTCGATGATGTCCGTCTCTATTGTCAGGGTGCCCCCTCCGGCCATTGCGTCCCGTGCATTGGTGGCAAGATTGATAATGACCTGTTCCAGCTGGTGCCTGTCCGCC
Organism: Nitrospirota bacterium; assembly: GCA_040756635.1. Taxonomy (GTDB): domain Bacteria; phylum Nitrospirota; class Thermodesulfovibrionia; order UBA6902; family UBA6902; genus UBA6902. Next base: position 758 of record JBFLYJ010000076.1, on the reverse strand, counting down.
ATCACGGTAGGCTCCTTGCCGGTCATATGTACCCTGATTTCTATGTCCTCACTGATAAAATTCTTCAGGAGACTCTCTGTGTCTCTTACAGCGTCATTGAGTTTAAGGGGGGCAAGTTCGACGTACTGCTTCCGGCTGAAGGCGAGCAGCTCACGGGCTATTACGGCCGCGTTATTGGACAGCTTGAGTATTCTGACGAGATGGTCGTTTCCGGTGCCGTTTCTTTCGATACTCTTCTGGGCAAGGTATACATTATTTATGATTGCGGTCAGAATATTATTGAACTCATGGGCGACCCCCCCGGCAAGCTGGCCCACCGCCTCCAGTTTCTGAGAATGAAGCAGCTGTTCCTCGAGTCTCCGCTGTTGTGTAACGTCCCTGGCAACCTCAATGGCCTTGATGACCTCACCATTTTCATTTCTGATCGGAACGGCCCTTAAGTCCCATAACCGGCCATCAGCCGTGCGTACGGTCCCACTTTCAACGTTTCCTGTTAAAAATGCCTGTTTCACCGGGCAAATCTCACAGGGGCCCGTACTTTTATGCCACAGCATGTAACAGTATTGCCCGGTCATGTCCTCGTCCTTTATCCCCAGGAGAGCTGCCGAGTTCTGGTTTGCCCAAAGCACTTTCAGGTCGGAAGACAGCAGGGTCAGTCCGTCCGGAATTGCGTTTAAGAGTGCGTTGAACTCCTGGGAAAGGTTCTTGAACTGGGTCTCGCTCTTTATAAGGGCCTCCTCGATCCGCGTGCGTTCATT
>JBFLYJ010000075.1:0-10301 GCA_040756635.1 Nitrospirota bacterium | reverse complement strand
GACCAGCTTGGATACAATGAGCAGATCGCGCTTAAAGATTTTAAGTCCAAGGAGCTGTTTCACCAGACCTTCCTCAGACTGATAAACGATTATCCGGAAACGAATTTCATCATCAAACCGCACCCCTCGGAAGACCATATCCCGTATTATGAAATCCTGGAAAAACTCAAAAACAGCCCTGCGCGGGGACGTGTCGCCGTTGTACTGACCGAATTCATATGGGACGTGCTTAACGCGACGGATGTGCTTCTTGAGCGGTCCTGTCTTACAGGCATTGAGGCGTGGATCATGGGCAAGCCGACCATAGAGCTGCATCTTAATCCTGACGAGTGGTATTACTCTCCGGAGATGGCGAGCGGCAGTGATGAGGTCTCAAATTATGAACACCTCTGCCGGAGGCTCAGCTATTATCTGAAAGGCGGGGGAATACCCCCCGAGATCCTAGGTAACAGGGAAAAGGTGATAGCGCTCTGGTGTGACAAAATCGACGGCAATGCCTCCCTGCGCTTTGTGGATGAGGTGGATAAATTTCTCAGAGACGGGCAGTGTGCGACGAGAAAATTCTCCTGGTCAGATATAAAAACCTATATGTTATACTATGCATTCATATACCCGGATTACAGGCTGCTTGATCTGAAACTATATAAAAACCGGGGCAGGAAGATCGACAAGCTGGGCCGCACCGACAAGTATTTCAGGGCCGGGGATATACGTTACTGGGAAGACAGGATCAGACCGCTGGTTTGATGACGGCGTACTTTTAAGCAATGATGAATAATTCCCCTCTTCGAAAAAGAGGGGACAGGGGAGATTTAAAAAAACAACTTAATCCCCTCTCACCCCCCTTTGCCAAGGGGGGGGTAATAGCCACCGGTAACGATGAGAAATTACGTAAGTCATAAAGTATGAAAAGCATGAAAAACATGAGGGGGAAAAAGGTCCTTGTTACCGGAGCGGACGGGTTCATCGGCAGCCATCTTGTCGAGTCTCTTCTGGAAGAGGGATGCCGTGTCCGGGCATTTGTCTTTTATAACTCCTTTAATTCCTGGGGGTGGCTCGACACCTTCAGCCCCCGGCTGCTGAAGAAGATCGAGGTCTTCCCCGGCGATATCAGGGACCCCAACGGCGTAAGGACCGCTGTAAAGGGGATGGATATGGTATTTCATCTTGCCGCCCTCATCGCTATCCCGTTTTCGTATCATTCACCTGACGCTTATGTCGATACGAATATAAAGGGTACGATGAACGTGCTTCAGGCCTGCAGGGATTTCAGTGTAAAGAAGGTCATTGTTACATCAACATCCGAGGTATACGGAACCGCCCGCTATGTGCCGATAGACGAAGTACACCCCCTTCAGGGGCAGTCGCCCTATTCCGCCACAAAAATCGGGGCTGACAAAGTCGCGGAATCATTTTATCGGTCCTTTGACCTGCCTGTGGTGACGGTCAGACCTTTCAACACATACGGGCCGAGACAGTCCGCGCGCGCGGTGATACCGACGATCATCACACAGCTCTTAAACGGACAGACGAAATTAAAACTTGGCTCTCTGCATCCGACGAGGGACTTTAATTATGTCAATGACACGTGCCAGGGCTTCATCGCCCTCGCCCGGTGCCCGGAGGCAGTCGGAAAGGAAATCAATGTCTGCAGCGGGAAAGAGATATCCATAGGTGAACTGGCTCAGACCTTGATTGATATTATAAATCCCAAGGCAAAGATCGTCTCGGACGAGCATCGTCTTAGACCTGACAAAAGCGAAGTGGAAAGACTCCTCGGCTCCAATGCGCTGATTACAAAGCTTACTGAGTGGAGGCCCGGTCATTCTCTGAAAGCGGGGCTGTCAAAGACCGTCGAGTGGTTTGAAAAGGGCGAGTTTTTACACAAATATAAATCCGACATCTATAATATTTAGTTTCTTAAGGTTAAGTTTTTACAAAATGACCAGAAAATCTGCCACAAAGACACGAAGCCGCAAAGTGAAATATTGTTTAATAAACTATTTGTGTCTTTGCGCCTTAGTGGCAAAAAACTTGGCTTCGGCTTTGCCGGGTTAGGATTTAACATGTCACGCACTATTCCTCTTTCAGTCCCAGTAATCAAAGGCAATGAATGGAAGTACGTCAAGGAATGCCTTGATTCAGGCTGGGTGTCCTCGGTCGGGAGCTTTGTTACCAGGTTCGAGGACATGATTGCCCGGTACGCGGGCTGCAGACACGCGGTGGCCACGACCAACGGAACCTCCGCGCTTCATGTAAGCCTCGTGGCATGCGGAATCAGATCCGGAGACGAAGTAATCGTACCGTCCCTCACCTTTATAGCGACCGCGAATGTGGTCAGGTACTGCAACGCCGAACCTGTGTTTATGGACTGCGATAAGGACACCCTCTGTATCGATACAGGTAAATTGAGAGAGTTTTTACAAAACAGCACCTATACTGAAAACAGCATCACAATTAATAAAAAGACCGGAAGGCCGATCAGGGCCGTGGTCCCGGTCCATCTGTTCGGGCATCCTTCAGATATGGACTCTCTTCTTGAGCTGTCTGATAAACACAACATTATAATTATTGAAGACGCGACCGAAAGCCTGGGTTCTCTGTACAGAGAAAGGCAGACGGGTTCCTTCGGCAAAGCAGGGTGTTTCTCCTTTAATGGAAACAAACTTATAACCACGGGCGGAGGCGGCATGGTGGTCACGGACGACACTGAACTGGCAGAGAAGATACGTCATCTGACGACCCAGGCCCGGAGAGACGCTGTTGAATATGACCATGACGCGGTCGGATACAACTATAGGCTCACGAACATCCAGGCTGCCCTGGGCGTTGCCCAGCTTGAGCAGATTGATGATTTCATATCTATCAAGAGAAAGACAACGGAAATGTACCATGCCCTGCTTTCAGGGACAAAAGAGGTCGAAGTGCTCCGGGAGAGAGGGCCGGTGACAAGCAATTGCTGGTATGTCACGCTGAAGATGCCGCAGGACCACAGGGAAAGACTGATGGAACATCTCATGTCCGGAGGGATACAGGTGAGGCCGGTCTGGAAGCCGCTTCATTCTCTCCCGGTTTATAAAGACTGCCATGCATATAAAATATCAAATGCCGGGGAGGCCCATGCTTCCTGCATAAACCTTCCATGCAGTGTAAATATTTCAGAGGAAGATATCAGATACGTCGCGGAAAATATCACGGGGTATTTCAGGGGATTATGACCACGGACAAAGTGAAAATTATCATCCTCGGCGGCGGCGGCCACGCGAAGGTCCTTATCGAGATCATCAGACTGGAAGGCCGTTATGAGATCGCCGGCATACTGGACCCCCGTTTTGAGAAGGGCCTGGTGATTTCCGGGGTGCCTGTCATCGGCGGTGATGACCTGCTGCCCGGCATACTTGAACGGGACAGGATCGGTTATGCCTGTATCGGCATCGGAAGCGTCCGGGACAATTCCCTGAGAAAGAACTTGTACGAAAAGGTCATACAGATCGGGTTTGCCGCTCCTTCTTTAATCCATCCCCGGGCCGTCGTGTCCGGGAGTTCAAAGATATCGGAGGGGGCGCAGGTTATGGCGAACTCGGTGGTCCAGCCCTGCGGCTTTATCGGAGAAAACACCATCATCAATACCGGGGCGATCGTGGAACACGACTGCAACATCGGCAGGCATGTGCATGTCTGTCCCGGCGCTGTGCTGTCCGGAGAGTGTATCGTCGGGGACGAGACATTCATCGGCGCGGGCGCCACGATTGTAAATGGAATTAAGATAGGCAAAAACGTTACAATCGGGGCAGGATCGCTCGTCCTCAATAATATAGAGGACGGTGCCGTGGTAAAAGGGGTCCCCGCTAAATGAGGGTTTTCATTATAGCCGAGGCGGGTGTTAATCATAACGGCAGCATAGAAACGGCCCGCCGGCTGATAGACGAAGCCGCGATGGCAGGCGCTGACGCTGTAAAATTTCAGACCTTCCGCGCAGAGGAGATCGTGACAAGGACCTCGGAGAAGGCAGACTATCAGATCAGGAACACAGGGAAAGACGAGTCCCAGTACAGCATGTTGAAAAAACTGGAACTGCCTGAATCAGGGATAAGAGAGCTTTTTTATTATTGCAGAGAAAAGAATATAACATTCATCTCAACCCCTTTTGATGAGGACAGCGCGGATTTCCTTGACGGACTGGGCATGACGATATTCAAGGTCCCCTCAGGTGAGATAACGAACAGGGGCCTGATAAAACATATTGCGGCCAGGAAAAAGCCGGTCATGCTGTCGACCGGGATGTCTTACATCGAGGAAGTGGGGAAGGCCGTGGCCTGGATAAATGAAGCGATGGGTATTACGGGTAACAACAAACTGCTGACCCTGCTTCACTGCGTCTCAAATTATCCGGCTGACGTTGATGACGTAAACTTGCGGGCCATGGAAACCATGAGAAACGCCTTCGGGCTGCCGGTCGGGTATTCCGACCACACAAGGGGGATCGATATCCCGGTCGCGGCAGCGGCAATGGGTGCGGCGGTGATAGAGAAGCACTTCACGCTTGACCGGACCATGGCGGGGCCTGACCACAAGGCCTCACTCGAACCCCAGGAGCTGAGAGAGATGGTCATGGCGATCAGAAACGTGGAACGCGCCATAGGCGACGGCATAAAGAGACCATCAAAGAATGAAGAGCACATGAGAGATGTCGCAAGGAGAAGCCTTGTCGCTGCACGTAAGATTAATGCCGGTGATACAATAAAGCCGGAAGACATCTCGGTCAAACGCCCGGGTACCGGCATCGCCCCTGAATTCAGGGAAGAGATCGTTAACAGGATTGCCGCAAGGCAGATTGACGGAGATTCGGTGATAAAATGGGAAGATATCAAAGATGCGTAAGATAGCGGTCATAACAGGGACAAGGGCGGAGTACGGACACCTTTATCATATCATTAAAGGAATACATGAAGACCCGGAGCTTGAGCTCCAGCTTATCGTGACCTCCATGCACCTGTCGCCTGAATTCGGCATGACAGTGACTTCTATCGAGAAGGACGGTTTCCCTATCGCTGAAAAGGTCGATATGCTGCTCTCCTCTGACACGGCTGAGGGCATATCCATCTCCATGGGACTCGGGATGATCGGTTTTGCAAAAGCCTATACACGGCTCAGGCCTGACGTCATTGTTTTGCTGGGAGACCGTTTTGAAATACATGCAGCAGCGAGCGCGGCTGCCCCCTTCAGGATACCGGTGGCGCACATTCACGGCGGGGAAACAACGGAGGGTGCCATAGACGAACTCTTCCGGCATTCCATCACCAAACTCAGCCGTCTCCATTTTGCCGCCACTCAGGAATATGCGGGCCGCATAAGACAGATGGGCGAACCGCCCGAAAATATTTTCATTACCGGAGCGCCCGGTCTCGACAATATTTTAAATCTCTCCCTGCTCAGTAAAGATGAACTGGCCGGGGAACTCGGGCTTCCGTCTGACAGGCAATGGGGGGTAGTGACTTTTCATCCAGCCACTCTCGAAACAGAAAAGACAGAGGACAGTATAAGAGAGATACTGCAGGCCCTTGACAGCTTCCCTGACGTACACTGGATCTTTACATTCCCTAACGCGGACACATCAGGCAGGACCATCATAGAGCATATCAGGGAATATGCGGCTAACAATGACAGACACACCTCGGTATTTATCTCGCTGGGCCAGCTGAGGTATCTTTCTGCGCTTAAAGCCGCGTCCGTAATGGTGGGGAATTCCTCTTCCGGCATAATTGAGGCGCCCTCTTTCGAACTCCCGGCGGTAAATATCGGGAGCAGGCAGAAGGGCAGGACCAGGGCCCAAAACGTTATCGATGTCCCGGAGTATGCCAGGGACGGTATAATAGATGCGATCAGCAGGGCTCTTTCCGCAGAGTTCCGGGCGACGCTAAAGGGACTAAAAAATCCCTACGGCGACGGGACCGCCAGCGGGAAGATACTCCATGTACTGAAGAATGCGCCGTTAACTAGTATAATGAAGAAGCGGTTTCATGATATCTTGTAGGGGCAACCCTATGTAGTTGCCCTTGAATTGGGCAGGCACAGAGGCCTGCACCTACGATTCCGGGTCAAGCCCGGCATGATGGACATAATGACATAATGGATAAAGACAGAATCAAACTATCATTCATCTCTTCTGATTACACCATCAAGCAGGCCATAAACAGGCTCAACGAGACAGGCCACAGGATACTCTTTGTCACAGACACCGGCGAGAGGCTGACCGGTACGGTAACGGACGGGGACATCAGGAGAGGGATTATAAACGGCATACAACTGACGGATGCTGTTTCAGGGATAATGAATACGAAGTTTTTTTCTATTAAGGCCGATTCCCCTGACAAGACGAGAGAGGCGGAGCGCGTCATGCAGAAACATCTCATAAGCCACATCCCGGTGCTGGACGGCAGCGGCAGGATCTCGGACGTAATTTCGTGGATCGACTGCCTGGGCCATCAGACCACCCCTCAGCGCCAGGCCGGGGAGATATTCGAGAACGCTGTCGTGATAATGGCCGGGGGTAAGGGGACAAGACTAGACCCCTTCACAAAAATCCTCCCAAAGCCGCTCGTCCCTCTCAGAGACAAGCCTATAATAGAGCACATCATGGACCGTTTTTTCGTAAACGGTTTCTCGCGGTTTGTCCTGATCGTAAATTACAAAAAGGAGATGATCAAGTCCTATTTCAGCGATACCCGGCTCCCCTACACCATCGAGTTTGTGGATGAAGCGGAATTCTCCGGGACCGCGGGGGGGCTGTCGCTTCTGAGGAATAAAATCGACAGTACCTTTATCGTGACAAACTGCGATACAATCCTAGAAGGGGAATTCTCGGACTTCTTTAAATGGCACCGGGACCATAACAACCTGCTGACGATAATCGGATCTCATAAGGAGATCGAGGTGCCATACGGCGTGCTGAACATGAATAACGGCCTTCTGCTTGATATAGATGAAAAACCGAGGATCGATTTATTCATTAATACCGGCACATATATTTTCGAGCCCTCGCTCCTTGACCATATAGCTCCCGGTGAACGTATCGATATGGACAAGTTCATCGACAAGGTGAAGGCAGCGGACAAGGAACGGGTCGGGGTCTATCCCCACTGGGGCGGATGGCTCGACCTGGGTCAGTGGGACGAATACAGAAAGAGCCTGAAAAAAATAGGTGAGTGTACGGATGAACTATAAGGGCCTTTTCTCCTGTGAGAATAAATCAGCTGTGGTCACGGGCGGAGGCGGCCTTATCGGCCGTGAGATCATCCGCGCCCTGCGTGAGTTCGGGGCGGAGGTCTATGCAGCGGACATAGACAGGGAGAAGACAGCTGACACCACTGATGACAGTATCAAGTTCCTCCGGATGGACATCACTTCTGAAGAGAGTGTAAATAACGCGGTAGATGAAGTCGTGAAACAGTCAGGCAGGATCGACATCCTTGTAAACTGTGCTTATCCCCGCACCGCGGACTGGGGAGCAAAGTTCGAAGACATAAAGTTTGACTCCTGGGGGAAAAATGTTAACGATCACCTCGGCGGCTATTTCCTCAGCTGCCGCGCCGCCGCTGAACGGATGAAAAAGCAGGGCAGCGGCTCGATTATAAATCTCTCTTCCATCTACGGCGTGACGGCGCCTGATTTTTCCATTTATGAAGGAACGCCGATGACCATGCCGGCTGCCTACGCGTCAATAAAAGGCGGGATCATAGCATTGACAAGGTATATAGCGACATACTACGGCAAACATAATGTCAGGGCCAATTGCATCTCACCGGGGGGGATATTTGATAACCAGCCGAATGAATTTGTCCGCAGGTATTCACAAAAAACACCCCTCGGGCGGATGGGCAGGCCTGATGAAATCGTGGGTGCCGTTATGTACCTCGCCTCCGACGCCTCTTCTTACGTAACCGGGGAAAACATACTGATCGACGGCGGTTGGACCGCGTGGTAGCTGCGGGCGGGGATGATCGATGAACGCGCTTGTCATCGGATGCGGCTCCATCGGACGCAGGCACATCAGTAATCTCATCGCGTCAGACAGGGTAAACCGGATCATCGTGTTAACTCAGAACAGGAAGTGCGCCAAGGGGCTGGAGGATTCGGGCAAGCTTGTAATGGTCAGTTCTCTTTCCGGTGTCAGTGCCGACTTTGCGGTCATCGCGAATGAAACGGCGAAGCATATCGAAACTGCCGTCCAGCTGGCGGAGAAAAACATCGATCTGTTCATCGAGAAACCCCTTTCTCATAACCTTGACGGGGCCGACATGCTTAAGTCATTGGCCGTCAAGAAGGGGCTGAAAATATTTATCGGGTACAACCTGAGGTTCCTCGGCATAATGCGTTACATAAAAGAACAGGTTGACGGAAAATCGCTCGGCGACCTGTATTTCTCTAAAATCGAGGTGGGACAGTACCTGCCGCTCTGGCGGACAGGGACAGACTACAGGGACTCATACAGCGCCAGCAGGGAGCGTGGCGGTGGGGTGGCCCTTGACCTATCGCATGAGCTGGATTATATGCGGTATATTTTCGGAGACCCGGTAAACTGGAAGGTCATGCGGTCAAGGACAGGAAGTCTTGACATGGACGCCGAGGACATCTTTGAGGGACTTTACCTCTTCGGGAACAATTTCGTATGCAATGTGCATATGGACTGCCTTCAGGAAAATGCGAAACGCAGTATAAGGATCGAGGGCAGCAGGGGTGCCCTGACCTGCGATTTCATCGGAAAAGAGCTTACTGTTTCATCACAGAGCGGCAGGACGGTAATCAACGACCCGGTCCTGTTTGATGTTCACGAAACATATAAGACAGAGATGGACAGTTTTATGGATGTGATTGAAAAACGCGTGGAACCCGCGATTACGATTGAAGATGGTATCGCGGTCTTAAGACTTATTGAGGATGAGGGGAACGGGAATATAAATGTATAAAGACAATATAATACTTTGCGTTATCCCTGCCAGGGGAGGGTCCAAGGGCCTTCCCGGAAAGAACATTAAGCAGTTACTGGGCAAACCTCTGATCGCCTATACTATTGAGCAGGCCCGGAAATCGAAATATATCGACCGCGTAATAGTTTCCACGGAAGATGACGCGATAGCCGCGGTCTCGAAAACATTCGGTGCGGAGGTGCCGTTTCAGAGGCCCGCGGAACTGGCTCGCGACGACAGCAGTATGATGGATGTGCTGCTTCATGCTGTGAAGTGGATGGAAGAGAACGCAGGATTTTCGTTTAACATCCTGGTGCTGCTCCATGTCACCACGCCATTGCGGGAGACAGACGATATTGACAGATGCATCGAGCTCCTCGTTGATGGGAAGGCAGACAACGTCTTTTCAGTCGCCGAGGCATACAGAAACCCGTATTTCAACATGGTCGAAGTGACCGGCGGGAATGAAGTGCGGCTCGTAAAGGAAGGTCGTTTCGCCACAAGACAGTCCGCCCCTGAAGTTTATGATATGAATGCGTCTATTTATGTCTGGTGGAAGGACACCCTTAAGACGGAAAAAGGCCTCTTCCTCAAAAAGACCAGGATATATCCCATGCCGAGGGAAAGGTCCGTGGACATAGACGAGCCGCTGGACTTCAGGATCGCAGAGATGCTGATGAAAGATAAGCAGAGATCAAAGACCTGATGCACTTCAAAGTAGGACTTCAATCTCAAGGGAGTGTATAATTCCCCTCTTTGAAAAAGAGGGGAAGGGGAGATTTTCTGATTCTTGTTTTTATTTCAAAATCCCCCTTAATCCCCCTTTTCCAAAGGGGGAGACTGATCCGTTATGCTTAGAAGAAAGATATTCCTTAACACTATTATAAATTCCGGGGGGAAGCTCCTCTCCTTCGCCCTCCAGCTTTTCATAATCACATACCTGATAAAAGTTTTAGGCAAAGACTCCTACGGCATAGTTGTCCTTGCCCTCGCCCTTGTCGCCAATACCAATATCCTTGAGGCCGGCTTCGGCCTGTCCGTCACTAAATATGTTGCTGAGTATAAGGCCAAAGGTGACTGGCTGAGGCTGCTCCAGACCATAAACACGAATCTCGTCATCTCCACGTTACTCGGGATTGTCATGTCCGTGATACTGGCCGTGATCAACGAGTTCTTCCTTGAAAAGATTTTCACCATCCCTTCCGGGCTTGTATCTGACGCGAGGAACATGATCAGGGCGCTCATCGTGCTCTCATTCGCTGAGTTCTGGTCCGTCAGCCTGATCCGTGTCGCGGAGGGATTTCAGAAATACACGCTCGCCCGGTCCATGGAGCT
>JBFLYJ010000074.1:0-10329 GCA_040756635.1 Nitrospirota bacterium | reverse complement strand
CCGCATCCTGCGGTACTCCGAGGCTTTTGCCTGTTCAGACCTCCTGTCTTCACTACCGGCAAAAAAATCCGCTCAAATACTGTATCATGCCTGCCGTCTTTTGTTGAATAAAGATAATAAGCCGTCAAAGCAAATTCTGAAATCATATTGCGTTATAAATATTTTTAAGCATGTATGTCCGCACTTACATCAATTAAATTTGACCGGACACTTCTGAAATACGATATTAAAATTACATTTCATTTTTTTACTTCCGGCAAAAAAAATATGTTACATTAGAGCGTTGCACGTTCAAAATAACATGGTCCGGAGGAGTATATGAGGAGAAGAGAATTTCTGAAGGGGGCGGCTGTGACCGCTGCTGCCGCTGCTGCCGGGATTGCCGCACATGCACCGGCAGTGCATGCCGCCAGGAATTTCAGATGGAAAATGGTGACTGCCTGGCCGCCGCACTTTCCGGTGTTAGGGGAGGGCGCGGAGCTGTTTGCACGCTGGGTAGGAGAACTCTCAGGCGGCAGACTGCAGATACAGGTATACGGAGGGGGAGAACTCGTGCCGGCTCTTCAGGCATTTGATGCGGTGAGCCAAGGGACGGTCGAGATGGGCCACGGGGCGTCCTACTATTGGGCCGGCAAATCACCCGCCACGCAATTCTTCACTTCGATCCCTTTCGGCATGAACGCTCAGCAGATGAACGCGTGGCTCTACGCAGGCGGAGGACTGACGCTGTGGGAGGAACTTTACGCGGGATTTGATCTTGTCCCTTTTCCTGCCGGTAATACGGGCGTCCAGATGGGCGGATGGTTCAACAGGGAGATCAACTCAGTGAAGGACATCAAAGGGCTGAAGATGAGGATACCCGGACTGGGCGGAAAGGTGATCGCGAAGGCAGGCGGCGCAGCGGTATTATCTGCCGGAGGGGAAATATACACGAACCTTGAAAGGGGGGTAATCGACGCCACCGAATGGGTCGGCCCGTATCATGATTATCTGATGGGTTTTCACAAGGCAGCGAAATACTACTACTATCCAGGCTGGCACGAACCCGGTTCGGTGCTGGAGATATTTGTAAACAGGAAGGCGTTTGAAAAGCTCCCCGGAGATCTCAAAGAGATCGTCCGTACCGCGGCCGCGAGGTCAAATGTCTGGATGCTCTCTGAATTCGAATCAAAGAACTATATATATCTTCATAAACTCGTGAAGGAAGAAAAGGTCAGGCTCAGAAAATTTCCGGACGAAGTCCTTGCCACGTTGAGAAAGTATTCAAAAGACGTGATTGATGAAATCACCGACAAGGACTCTGCCAGCAGAAAGATATACGGGTCTTTTTCGTCGTTCCAGAGAGATGTCAGTCAGTGGGCGGCAATATCCGAGGAGGCTTATTATACGGGCCTGCAGATAAAGACGTAAAATCCGTGTTATCTACCGACAGCGCGTGGGAGCCATGTTGCGGTTTCGGGAAAGAATAGGACAATCATAAGGGCCGCGATCTGTATTATGACGAATGGGATGATGCCCCTGTAGATGTGACCTGTCGTCACCTCCTTCGGCGACACCCCTTTCAGATAAAAGAGTGAGAAGCCGAAAGGCGGGGTCAGAAACGACGTCTGGAGGTTCATCGCTATCAGTATACCAATCCAGAGGAGGTCAACTCCCATTCTCTCAAAAATCTGTGCAACGATCGGCACGATGATAAACGTGATCTCGATGAAATCCATAAAAAAACCGGCCACAAATAAAATGATCATCACCAGCGCAAGAAAAGCGTTCGGTCCGAGCTGCGCGTCAGTGATCAGCCCGGTCAAATACATGTCGCCGCCCATCCCCCTGAAGACGAGTGCAAACGAGGTCGCCCCGACAAGGATGATAAATACCATGGAAGTCAGATACATGGTCTCGCGCATCACTCCCGAAAGGATTTTGTAATTGAATCTCCGGTGTGCGACAGTAAGCACTGAAGCGCCCAGTGCCCCGACTGCCGCGGCCTCAGTAGGAGAAGCGATGCCCACGAAAATCGAACCAAGCACGGCCAGTATAAGAAGAAGCGGGGGCAGCAGAGCGCTGATCACCCTCTGAACCAGGACTGTTCCCTTATATCTTTCGAGTTCGGTATCAGGCACGGCCGGCGCGGAGGCGGGCCGCATGAGGGACACCGAGATTATCCATAATATATAAAGGACGACCAGTATCAGTCCCGGGATGACAGCTCCCATGAAAAGGTCGCCGATCGAGATATTCAGCACGCTGCCGAGGAGGATAAGCACGATGCTCGGAGGAATGATCTGACCGAGCGTACCGGCGGCGGCTATGGTCCCTGTCGCGAGTTCAGTTTTGTATTTTCTTTTTAGCATCGTGGGTAGACTTAACAGCCCCATTGTTACCACCGTGGCGCCGACGATACCTGTCGCAGCAGCCAGAAGAGCGCCGACAAGCACAACGGATATCGCCAGTCCTCCCCGCACCCTCCGGAACAGCAGCGCCATTGTTTCGAGAAGTTCCTCCGCGATCCCTGATTTTTCGAGCATGACGCCCATAAAGACGAAGAGCGGTACCGAGATCAGTACGTAATTCGTCATGATCCCCCATATCCTCATGGGCAGAAGTTCGAAAAAACCAGGACCGACGGTCAGAGCGCCGAAGACAAGCGATAACCCGCCTATAGTGAACGCCACCGGATAGCCAGCCATCATCAATACGAAAAACGAACCGAAGAACAATAGAGGAACGTAATCGGTCACTTGCCATCCTCCCTGATTTGAGGATCTTCTCCTGAAAGGACCAATATCGATCTGAAGGCGAGGGCAATGCCCTGAAGCAGAACGAGGAAAAAACCCAGAGGCACACAGGCTTTTAATATGTATCTGGCAGGCAGACCGCCGGGGTCAGGTGATGATTCCCCTATGGTAAAGGAATTGAGCGTGAAGTCCTTTGAAGTCCATATCACTAAAAGCGCAAACGGGACAAGAAACAGGACAGTGCCCGCGAGATCGACAACCGCCTTTCCCCTCCGCGACAACTTCATGTAAAAGATATCTATCCTGACATGCCTGTCCAGTTTCAGTGTGTATGATGCTCCAAGGAGAAATATCACTGAGAATAGGTGCCATTCAAGCTCCTGAACACCGACACTGCTCATTCTGAAAACGTACCGGGTCAGGACATCATAACAGACAACCAGGACCATGAGACCGGTGAGCCATGAGACGAACATTCCAGTTTTTTCACTCAGTGCGTCGATGAATTTTATGTATGATTTCATCAGTCTCATATAACCGGGTGGTCCTGAAGTTAAAGGCGTGATTCAAGGCCAGGAATCATTATAACACGAAGGACGCGAGAGATTACTCCCGCACAGCGCATGTTCATAGCGGTGGCGCAGGATTGATCAAAAGTAGAAAATGTATTTCAGCTATTCCCGCACTCCGGGCTGTTCTAAGGATCAGAATGTTTCAACTGTGGCGGGATATTTTGAGGTTGAATATTTCAGATAGGGAATTATGATATCGTTTTTGTTTCCTCCGGTCCCGTCATATGTAATACAAACTACCGGTGTTCCGGTCTTCTTCTCTATCTCCTTTGCCATCGCTTCCGTAATGAGTGAAGGGCAGCAGAACGCGGGGCTGGTCTGGATGAACAACGCGACATCCGGGTAGTGCTTCTTTATGTAATATATCTTCAGTATGTTGTCCATGGATTCCCCGGTATTTTCAACCCTGATATTGTATCCCGCGAGGATCTTTTCCGGAGATTCATTATATTCCGGATCAGGTTCCTTCAGGACCCGTTCAAAATATTTATAATATGTCTTCTCAAGCATGGTCGCGGTGGTAAAGAAAGTTTTCGTGGACAGGACGTTTAGATATTGACCCTCAATAAACCACTTCCTGAAATACTGGCCTGATATCATCTTCAGAAACGAGCTGAAGGGGGTTGTAATGACCTCACCGCCGTTGTCTTCGATAAAATGCACCAGGTCCTGGTTCATCACCTCATTGTCCCGTACATACAGATCACCGAAGACAGCTATCCTGGGTCTATGCTTGTAGAATACCTTGATGTTCTCGAAATACGATACCACCTCGGCAACTGCAGCCTCCTTTGAACGTTTTCCAAGGAAAGAGTCCGCCAGGACATCGATGCTCTTCCTGATTATCCTGTCAGTCATGCCTTTTTCCGTTTCATAAGGCCGTATCCTGCATCCCATCTGCCTGAGAAGTCCGCCGAACATGTAAGCAAAATATGAGTTGATAGGGAGTTTTATTGACAAGTCGGAAAATGACATGCTGCCTGTATATACATCTGCTTTTGACATGCCGTGCCCGTAGGAATGCAGGATGTTGCCAATGTGATGCGGGAACATCCTGAGATTGCAGGCGAGAGTGGTCGACATTATCCACAGTACGGTGTCGGCAGGGTCAAGTTCATGCTTCTCCACATAATCGATAAATTCCTGGGCGATGATGTTAAGCGGGATACACTGGCCGCTGTTGAGGCGCAGGCTTTTCTTTATGCTGGTACCCGTCTCCTCCAGAAGTCTTGCGTCGATGCCCTCACTCCTGAGATTGGCGATGATAAGTGGCATGCTTATGTTGTCCCAGTTTGGAATGAGCAGTGTTTTGTTCATGAAATGGTTCTTTTTTGCGGGAATGAGCGAGGGCGCGTATATCACCTGAGACTCCGTCTTGTCCGAACTACGGGTCGAATAGTGGTTTCTGAAGGAGCGTACCGCTGCCTCGATCCTGGTCTCATAACCGACGCTTGAGGAATGCTCGTCAAGCTGCAGAATCAGATAAGGCTTTTCATGGGATTCCATGAGCTTTTTAAAATATTCGACCGCGAAAGAATCAGGGGAACACTTGAAAGAGGTCACATATACCGGGTATGCACCGTCTGTCCTGGCGACAACCTCCGCCGCTTTCAGGATCTCGGAAGCATAGTGCCAGGGCAGCTCGTTACAGAGCGGTTCGATGGACCTGACATCATCCTGAGAAAAAGAGAGCATGTCCTGATAGAACACCTTGATACCCTGTGAGGCAAAGATTCCGGGAATACCGCCGTTCATGGATTCCGGGAGTATGGAATAAGGTCTGCCGATAAAAACAACGTATATATCATCGGCGCTGAGGGACTCCTTCTTGTAGATCTCTTTCAGTCTTGAGGAACATGAATTCCTGAATTCAAGCGCCCGGTCATATGCCCTCGAAACATCAAAGAAGCTTATATCACGGTTTATGACGCGCTTGAGCATATTATATAACTGGACTTTCGTGTGTAGCGGATTGTACAGGTAATTTACCAGCGGCATGAGGAACCTCTTCGCGCCGGGTGTACTCAGATTGGACACGAGAGACGATGAAAACTGCGTATAGTAACAGAACTGCCGCCTTACATTTTTTTCATGCTGTTTCTTCTCGAGATAATAGGGCATGAACACATAATCCGCCCTCTCCAGAAGGTATTTTACATGACTGTGCAAAGCAGTAAGCGGCGCGCAGAATTCAGCGCCTGCCACGCGCTTTCCCTCTTTTACCGCGTCGGTGCAGGCTTCGCTCGTTATGGTATTAAC
This sequence comes from Nitrospirota bacterium, assembly GCA_040756635.1. GTDB lineage: Bacteria > Nitrospirota > Thermodesulfovibrionia > UBA6902 > UBA6902 > UBA6902. Next base: position 4,763 of record JBFLYJ010000074.1, on the reverse strand, counting down.
CGACAGCCGGTCAAAGAAATATTTCCACATCGGCAGATCTTCATACAGGTGGAGCGCGGAAGGGATTCCGATGGTCACATGTTCCCGTGACGTATGAAATGACATTGCTTTCTTTCTCGTCCTGAGCAGGTCGAAACCGGAGAGATTATTGTTTATATGTTTTTTCGTATCATAGTCTCTGCCGCACAGAAAACCGTACGCGACATTTTCTCCGTCAACATCGGCAATGGTTATCTTGCAGTGGTTAGCGCAGAGTTCGCAGACCTCGGACTTTACCGGGATCTCCTTTTTGTAAAGCCGCAGTCCCTTGAACACGGTTTCTTCCGCGTCCTGTTCACTCAGCATTAATGCGACGCCGAGAGCTCCGGTCAGATGACAATACTTCGAGACATGTATCGGTTTATTCAGTCTCTGTTCAAAGGCAGCGACAAGTGCCTTGTTTTTAGCGGTAGCGCCCTGAAAGCAGATGGTATTTCCTATGTTGCTTTCGATCGCGACCTTTGTCAGATAGTTTTCCCTTATGGAATGAAGCACGGACGCGAGGACCTCATCCACCGAATATCCCTCACTTAGATAATGGTTGATGTCTCTTTCCATAAAGACCGTGCATCTGTCGCTCGCTATCGGCGCCCTTTTACCCTCGGCCCTGGAAGAATAATCGGATAACGGACACATCAGCTTCAGCGCCTGCTCTTCGATAAAACTCCCGGTCCCTGCAGCGCACACATTGTTCATTGCGGAAAATGTGACCATGCCTTTCCTCAGTGTAGTGAATTTCGAGTCCTGACCTCCAATCTCGATAATGGTATCTGTCTCAGGTGCCAGTTCGAAGGCCGCGCGGGCATGGGCCGTGATTTCGTCCACGATCAAGTCAGCGCCGATTATCTTCCCTGAGAATTTTCTTCCTGCGCCGGTGGTCCCGGCACCGATGATCCTGAGATGGATGTCATTCTTCTCAACAACGTCATCCATGGAGGCAAACAGCTTTTGTACCGCGTGAAAAGGCCTTCCCGCGGTCCTTGTGTAAAAGCCCGCAAGGACATTCCTGCCCCTGTCCATCAGGACGGCCTTTGTGCTTGTAGATCCGATATCAATTCCCAAATAAACTTCATATCCGTTCGAAGGTATGAGACGTGTGTAAATATCGACTTCCACCGGTGAAACGTCTTCAGGACTGAGTGAGCTATATTCGTATTTACTTACACTGCTGAAATCTGGATAATCGGAGAGTTTCAGAATAAGCGGAGCGTAGTAGTGCTTCTTTTCCATCGGCTTGCGGATGAGTACATCGTCAATCGAACTTATATATGAATTGTCCGAAAAGACCAGTTCATCCAGGAGGTTCAGTCCCGCTCCGATCGCCCCGTACAGATATGACATTTCATCCGCGATAATATTCATTCCGGTAATGGACTGAATGTGTCTGGTAACGGCCATGTTTCTCGAAACGCCCCCGGTGAAAATCAGGGGAGGGCGGATATTTTCTCCCTTAAACAGCGTATCGGCAATGTTCCTTGCCAGGCCGCTGCACAATCCGTCGCAGATTTCCTCAAGCAGGTAGCCTTCCTGCTGTGCGTGTACAAGGTCCGTCTTTGCGAATACCGCGCACCTTGTGGCGATCTTCGGAATTACGCCTTTATTATTAAACGCGATGCGGCTCAATTCCTCAATACCTCCCAGGTTCAGCCTCCTTGCCTGCTGGTCCAGAAAGCTGCCTGTGCCTGCAGCGCATGAAGTGTTTGATCTGAAATTGAGATAATTACCGTCCTCGTCAAAGCTTATTAAACCGAACCTTTCCCCCCCGACTATTAATATGGCACCTACCTTATCGTGGAAATGACGTGCAGCTGTAATAACAGCCACGCGATTGTCATACTGACCGCCTGCCTTAATCACTGCCGGGGTTGAAGATGTCGAAGCGATACCGCAGATGCCGGAGAGGTCGAATCCTTTCAGGAGCTTTTCAAGGACATCAATGATATTGCCGTGGTGGAATTCATACGCGGTCTTGACGACTTCTCTTTTCATGTCCAGTTCAGCGATCGAAATGGACACAGAACCGATATCTATTCCGAGGACATGCGTATTGTTATGGTTTCTCATTAAGGTATCCAGTAGAGGTTTCCCCTGTCAGAGAGATATGGACTTAACAGGCCACTATCTATTTAATAGCATATTATATTTCTGTTGTCTACCGTCAGAACATAATGATAAAGACATGAAGAGGCATGCGGCACAATCAGGGGTAAGATCAGAACTGCCAAACATAAATCATCGTCCATGAGGTGACAGCTTCCGGCCCGGCTCAAAGAAATAGAGTCATCTTCCGGCCTGCTTCCTTGGACACCCCTGCTACGTGCACGTCCAATTTCTGCCACCACTTACGCAGCGTGACAATCCGCCTTCAGATGGCTCTATAAGTCTGGTGCGAATCCCCCAGGTGATTAGACTCTTGAGCTCTTTCAAAACACGGGCTGCTTCGACGGACGCATCAGGCGTTTCCACCTTCACGTCGGGGACCCGCTCACAACGTCCGACTCCCGCGCCCTGACACAATTTGCTTGGTTCTCAGGCTTAATCTGCACCAGGGGACCGCAAGCTTATGTCTTAATTTATTATAACTCTATTCCGATGATGATACCACATCCCACAGAAATAGTTGCGGGGCTCCGGGTAATATGATACGTTTTAATTAGAGGAACGTATATAAAAAGGAGGTTATAATATGAAGCTGGCAGCCAAAATAGACATAAAACCCAAGCTGACGGAACTGTATGACATGACGGAAAAAACAGGTGAGTTTATATCGGCACTCCAGACGGCATTTATTTACAACACTGTCATCCCTCTTGATGAATACAGGACAAAGACTGAGACATTACTGAAAGAAACAGGTCCACTGTCGGAAGTCATTAAGGAGGCCGTCACGGATTCCGAGGGAATGAGGCCCTATATAGTGGTACCGGAGCACATTGCGAATATCTGGAGAAACCTGGAAAGACTTCTGCACCTGATAGAGAAGAAGATCGACGAAAGGGTCCTCTTCTCGGACAGGGCGCTCAACGAGACCATTTATCTTCTTCAGCGCCTTGTGGAAATGCTGAGGCCGACCGCGGACATTATACTTGCACGGAACACTTTTCTGAGCAAATATATACAGGAGTCTCAAACCGACGTGGAAGGACTGGCGAACGAGTACGCGACATTGCATGAGAACAGGCTGATAACCGGCGAATGCCTGCCTGTGGCATCGTCTATTTATGTTGGCATGCTCGGAGCGATAAAGAGCATCGCATGGCATACAAAGGAGATAGCGGTAATACTCGGGAAGTGATATCTGTTAAAGTCAGAAGTCTGTAGTGGAGGGGCGGGAGTTATGAATGAGCGTAACTCCCGCCTTATATTTTGTATTCTCCGTTGATAATGTCTTTGAGGGCCTTTTTGTTTTTGAGCCGGATACTCCTGCCGCTGACCTCAAGGACACCTTGTTCACTCAACCTGCGCAATATCCTCGAAAGGGTCTCCGGTATGGTCCCAAGCAGACTTGCGAGCTGTCCCTTTGAGATGTCCATCTCAACAATGTCGCTGCATCCTTTGCGCTCACACAGATAAAGAAAATAGGCGGCAAGCCTTCCCGGGACTTCCTTAAGCGAAAGGTCTTCAATCATCCGTGTAAAGTGCTGGAGGCGCATCGCGAGGTTGGCCATCATGTTCATTGCTACTGACGGCTCCTTACGCACAAGGGCCATGAAGTCATTTCTGGGGAAGAAGAGGGCTTTTGTCTTCTCCATGGCGTCGGCGTGCGCCGGATACGGGTTTCCCGCAAAAGCGGAGACCGCTCCCAGCAGTTCCCTGTGGCCGACTATATGAAGTATCTGTTCCTTCCCCTCTGCCGACAATTTGTATACCTTGACCCTGCCCTTCATAATAATATAGAACCCGGCTGCCTCGCTTCCCTCCGAGAAGATGGTTTCCCCTTTAGAAAACTCCTTTTCCATTAATATCCCCTGGAGCATCTTCATTGAATCTGCCGGCAGATTCAGGAAAAGCGGTATATTCATCATGGGAGATGATTGTCCGGTTTTTTTCTCGTTCATAATGAGTATTTTAATACCACGAATCCGTAATTTCTGTCAAAAAGAAAAAATTCCGGTTTTTTGACATAAGTCAAGGTCATACCGGACGGCACTGTTTATCATAATAACAGAGAATGAATCAATTACGAACAAATAAATCATTTTAAAAAGGAGGAAGAACATGTTTTGTAATCAATGTGAACAGGTATCAAAAGGCGGAGGCTGCGTAAAGATCGGCACGTGCGGCAAAAAACCGGATGTCGCCGCATTGCAGGACCTGCTGGTGTATGCGCTGAAAGGGCTTTCACTGTACGCAGTGGAAGGCAGGAAAAAGGGGGTCATTGACGCTGAGACGGATGAGTTCAGCGTAAGCGCTCTCTTTTCAACTCTCACCAATGTGAACTTTGACCCTGAGAGGTTCGTCACGCTGATAAATAAATGCGTGGAGCTGAGGGAGAAATTGAAAGCAAAGGTCGGTAGTGCGGGAGGCCGAATCGATTTTGAAGACGGACCTGCCGCATTTATTCCTGAAGAAACAGTGGCGGGCATGGTCAAGCAGGGGGAATCTACGACCATTACCCCCGGTGATGTCAATGCAGATATTTCATCACTGGAACAGACGACGCTTTACGGACTTAAGGGGATCGCGGCGTATGCTTATCACGCGCAGGTCCTCGGTCATAAAGA